>JAFVQA010000183.1 GCA_017505015.1 Clostridia bacterium | reverse complement strand
GCAAGCAAGCAAGCAAGCAAGCATCGTTAACTTTTATAATTTACGCAACACAACGTTCAAATCAAGCCATTTGAGCTAAGGCAAAACCATGCCTTTTTGCTCAAATGGCTTTTTTATTTTCTCAAAAAAATGGGGTAGCGTGTGTCAAAAAAACGCAAACCACGTGAGAGGGGAGGAAAAAATGTTACAAAAAATTTACAAACAAAAACGCTCGTTAGTTCTTGTTTTGGCAACAATATTTTTGTTGTGCACAGTGGCGCTTTTCACAATGCCAGTACACGCATCAGGAACTGAAGGTGAAGGCACTGCACATAAACATTGTGTTTGTGGTGCAACGCATACGGCTGTGGACAATCACAAAAATGAAGATATCAGTGAATTTACAGCAATCAACAGCGAGTCAGAATTGAATGCTATTAGTAAAGAAAATGCTGCAGGCAGATATTATCTTACTGCAGATATCGAAATCACTAGTCCTTTTAAGCCTGCAGGCGGAACTGTGCTTTGCCTCAATGGCAAAACACTCAAGGCAACAAAAAGTTCTGCAATTACAATCGGTTCAGGCGCTTTCACTTTGGTTGATTGTAGTGATGGTGACGAAGGAAAGGTAACAAGTGTTAGTTATAGTGCAGTATCTATCACAGGCGGAACTTTAAATATCTATGGTGGCAAAATTGCTGATAGCAGTGCAGAAGTTGGTGCTGGCATCTATGCAACAAATTCAACAATAAACATGTATGGTGGCGAAATTTCTGGCAACGAGGCAACTTATGGCGAATATGACAGGGTGACATCAGTGATAACAGGTGTTGCAAGTGCAGTTTTTGCATACCAATCAACTTTTAACATGTATGGTGGAATCATCACGCAAAATGTAAGTGGTGGTTGGACTCATTATAGTGATGGTGGCAAAGAAGATTATCCGGACGGTGGCGCCGCACACGTATATGCACAAACCTTCAATATGAAGGGTGGCGAAATTTCTGGCAATACAATTCACCAGGATGGCAGTGTTCTGGGGTTGACTGCTGCTGTAAAAGCAAACAATTTCGTAATGACTGGCGGCACAATTAGTGACTCTTTCTGCAGTGCCGTTCAGATTGGCAATGGCACAGTATCTGGTGGCACAATTTCATCTGATGCAGCATTAGCCGGACGCATTACTTTTGCAATTGGCTTTGACCAGCTTTTGGTTGGTGAAAATGAGATAAACGAACTCCAAATATCGGGTGGTGACTTTAGTGCATCAAATAGCAACGGCGACTCTTTCGCTATTGTGCATTGCAATTTTTATAGTTACGATGATTATCGTTTTTACGAAAAAGAGGGGGGCGCAACAGGTGTGGTTTATTTGGGTGGCGATCCAACAATCAGTGGTGATACTGCCGATTTGCAAATAAATGCATTTGTAAAACACAATACTGACGACATCATAGTTGATAAATATTATTTTGAATGTACAGACACAAAAAATACTGATACAGAAGAAGATGATACTATAGTTTCATATACAGGATCTCAACTTACTTTTGATACAAATTACAAACATGTTTCTAACCTTCGTGACGTCAATGGTCAAATTGCATTTTTCAATGTGTCAGATGTAAGCAAAATTGCACCTGCAGATAATGCAAAATATTCTCTTGAAAAAGTTGACGAAACAAACAACTACAAGGTTGTTGCACAAAATGTGACAGTCACTTATTATGACGAAGATGGAACAGAATTATCAACAGACAGTGTTGCATATCACGGCACTTTAACAAGTCTACGAGAAGCTCCACAAAAAGAAGGAAAAACTTTCTTGGGATGGGTATACAAGTTTGAAGATGACACTGTCTATAGCTCAAAATATTTCAAAACATCAATGAACGTTGATGGAAATCTCAGTCTGAAAGCAGTGTATGCAATTGATTTTAAAGAAACAGTAGGCACAACTTATTACGAAATCAGCAGTGCAGAAGAATTGAAGTCGCTTTCTGACATCATGTCAGACAGATCAAGTGAATTGAACAATGCCAACGTAGAATTCCGTTTGACAAGACATATTGACTTGTCCTCAGTTTGTGGCCCTGGTATCGGCAACTGGGTCCCTGTCAACATCAGCAACTATCAAAACTTCGTGTTTGATGGTCAGGGATATTCAATCAGTGGTTTGTATATCAATGACCCAACAATGGAATATGCAAGTTTGTTTGGCAGATCAGCCGGGACAATCAAAAACCTCACTTTGATTGCACCATATATCGTTGGTGGTGACTATGTCGGTGCGTTTGTTGGCGCAAACTCTGGCATAATAGAAAACTGCCACGTTGAAAAACGTTGGAACAATGGCAGTTATGAAGTAGGAACTATCACTGGTAATGTTTTTGTTGGTGGCATTGCAGGTGCTTCATCAGGATATATCTATGATTGTTCAAACGATGCTACTGTTTCTGCGACAGGATATAGCGATATTGACAAAGGTGAATACAAACGAGGCGAGTTTGTCGGTGCTGTTGGTGGAATTGTTGGTATGGCTACTTATGGACACAATTATTCAAACTATATGGTTAAAGATAGTCACAACTATGGTGATGTATCAGGTATTTGTACAGTTGGTGGTATAGTTGGTGTTGCTGAGTTTTCTTATGGTTATGGCGTATCAATAGAAGATTGTACAAATGAGGGCACTATTTCTGGTGGTGTTGGCGTAGGTGGTATCGCTGCAGTGACTTTTGTAGACATAAAAAACTGTTCAAACTCTGGTGCGGTTGCGGTGTCACAAGAAAAGGCAAACGAATATCTTGCGAAAATACCTAGTGCAGGTGGCTCACTTTTGGTCACAGAAACTTTTGAAGGATTAAATATCGATCAAGATGCTATCTTGGGCACAGGTGTTGGTGGCATTTCGGGTATAGCTGTTTGTGCCTCTATTCAAAATTGTCAAAACACACAAGCAGCCACAATACAAGGCTTGGGCATGACTGGCGGCATTTGTGGTATTGCTTCTTTTGAAACAGAGATTAAAAATTGTACAAATGAGGGCACGGTTGAAGCAGGCACTTGCGCAGGTGGTATTGTCGGTGTAACTTTTGGCACAATATACAATTGTTCAAACTTTGGCACTGTTTCTATAGCAGAGTGGATTGCACAAATGATAGTAAATTTGATGAGTGATCCAGAAGTAGGTGCTATGGTTCCTGTTGCGTTAGAAGTCAGAACAACAGGCAGCAATTCAGAAACTTTGTTCTATTTCTATCAGGGCACTCCTGCGGGTTCATGTGCAGGTGGTATATCGGGCATGAACGTGGGTAGCATTTCACAATCAAAAAACCACGGACAAGTTTCTTCTTTTGCGGTTGCAGGTGGTATATCAGCCTTTGCACTTTCAAGTATTTATGACTGTATCAATTTTGAATCGGTTAAGACAGTTAAATCAGATACGTTTGATGTTTCTTACATGGGTTTGCCAATCGAAGGTTCTATAGCGGGTGGCATTGCAGGCGCATCAACAGGTGCATATATTGCTACTTGTATTAATGTGGGTGATGTTAGTGCAGAAGTTGAATCTGTATATGGCATTATGGCATTGCATGGCATCATGGCATTTGATTTAAGCACAGTAGATTCAGAACATTTTGCTCCATCTGATGTAAAAAACAACTTTTATTTGGCTGATGCTTCAGATATAGAGGTTGGACAAGTCACACAAGAACAACTTGCCAGTGGCGAGGTTGCCTTTATGTTGGCTCAACACTCAGACGTTTGGGGACAACTTTTGTCAGATAACAATGCAATAGCAAGTGACCCTATCCCAACAATGGGTTCTCCAAAAGTTTATTATTATATGAGTTCCGGTACGTATGGAAACTCAATGGTTGCCAGCGTTGAAGAAATAGAACAAATCATGCAAGAAATCATTTCAAAGGCAGACAGCATAGAGCAAGCAATTAGTAACAATGCTTCAGATATTGAAACAATTAAAGGTCAAATTACAGCGCTGAATCAAGCAATAGAGGCAGCAAAAGCATATGCAGATGACAAAGATGCTGCACTCAAACAAGAACTCAATCAAGCAATTGATTCTGCAAAAACAGCACTTCAAAATTCAATTAATGTATTGACAACAAAACTCAACACTGAAGTTTCAAGACTTGATGGACTTATTTCTGGAAACTCAACAGCAATTGGTGAAAATGCAGAGAAAATTGCAACAAACATTGCAGATATTGCAGAATTGACAACATCTGTAAGCGACGTTAAGGCAAATCTTGCAGAAAACTATTTGACGAAAGCACAAGTTGAAGCGATTGAAACTGCACTTGAATCAGCAGATGCTACACTTCAGTCTTCAATCAACAACTTGACAACAAGGGTTGGTGACCTCGAAACGGGTCTTGCAAGTGCAACAAGCAAAATCACTGCAAACGAAGATAAACTTACAGATCATACAGATAAAATCACGCAAACAGCAACAGAGTTGGATGCGCTTGAAACAGTAGTGACAAATCTTTCAAACACGCTTTCAAGTGACTATGCAACGGACACTGATTTGTCAAATGCTGTTTCACAACTTGAAACAAAAATTTCAGATGCAAAAACAGAACTTAATGGCACAATCAATGCATTGACAACAAGGGTTGGAGATCTCGAAACAGGTCTTTCAAGTGCAACAAGCAAAATCACTGCAAACGAAGGTAAACTTGCAGAACATGCAACAACAATTGCACAACATACTGCAACTTTGACAACAATCAACAACGCAATAGATGCACTTAAAGAAAAAGACGTTGATCTTTCTGGTTTGATCACTGCACTTCAATCAGCAGATACAACAATGAATGCTTCAATAAATGCATTGACAACAAGGGTTGG
>JAFVQA010000182.1 GCA_017505015.1 Clostridia bacterium | reverse complement strand
ATGTAATCACAAATATTTTATTGCAATTACTGTTAGTCTATACTACACTATCTTATATATTAACTTTTGTAATATTAGAAGTATTAATATTTATAACTGAATATTTAATTTATAAGAAATATTTTAAAGATATTTCTAAACAAAAAATTTTTACTTTTACGCACATTTAACAAATTGAAATCGTTTACATCAATTCCTTCAACAAAGCAATTTGCTTGTTTTACCAATCGTGCAACAAGAGCAGAACCGATAAAACCATTTGCACCTAAAACTAAAATATTTTTGTTCATCGTTTATTTAACAAAGGCGGTATTGCATTGCAACCCGCCTTTAATTTTTTTATTTTTTATAAAGATTAGTCTTTAACAGCTTTCAAACCACGAAGGACTCGAACTCTACCCCCGTTATTAGAAACACAGAACGATCTTGCCCCATTCATTTCTTCTTTCTTAATAACTTCGTCTTTCCCCTTGAAGATAATCATATTAACAACTGGTGGCTTCAAGTTTCTTTCGTAATAAATATCTTTAAGAAGTTTTTTCTGGTAATAACTAAAGATACCTTTTGCCCCATACGCTTTATAGCGAGGTTGTGGAGGCTTTACTCTTCCCCCAATGCTTGGAGGCGTTGGCCCATTATACTTTGCAATAAGTTTTTGTTCGTATGCAGCATCTTGGGCTGTTCCTACATAAAGAGGAATTCCTTTTGCTTTACGATCTTGATTTGTTTTACGAACCCACTCTCTACCCTTTTTAATACCATCAGCACGAAGCCTTGTTATTTGATATTCATACATTGCTTGCTGTTCATCGGTCCACTTTGCTGCTCTTAATGCACGCAGTCTATCGTTTGCGTATTTTTCTTGAGCTTTTTGCAAACGCACAATTTCGGCATCGCTCATTGGCATACGCACTCTATCTGGACTTACCCATCTTGTTGTCAAGAACCAAATAGCATCAGCACCTTGTTCCAACGCTGCCTGATAAACACGATAAATGTTGTTTGCACCAACTTGCGTTGGAGGTTGTGGAATAAAGTCGTACTTAAGATTATACTGTGGACCACGCACACCAAGCAAATTCAAGCTTGAGTTGATTGGGTCAATCCATCCACAAGCCATTTTTTTGTTCAAAGTTGTTGCTGCAACAAGGTTTGGTTGGAAGAAGCTCATACGCGTTCCAGCTGTTACGTCGAAAGCCATCAAATTGAACAACGACGTTGACGGAAGTTGATTTACAAGCTTTTTAATATCTTCGCGAATAACTTTGTAAGTATCCAAACCACCACGTTCGTCAGTCATCAAATATGGTGATGCGTCAATGCAAACAAGAATTTTTTCTGCCTTTGCCGACAACCCGAACAAATTAACTGTCGAAATAGCAATTTTCATATTTGCATTGATTTGCTTATCAGAAATCGTCGAAATACCACCACCCGATGTAAACGATGCTGGCAACTCGATTTTAACTTCTGGCGTATTTACTGTATTTGGATTTGAAATTTGAATACGCTTTGTAAGCTTAGATGAACGTTTTTGCTGACGTTCAACTCTAACCTTTTGCTCTTTTGGCGCATGGTCGACTTTTTCGACGCTTGGTGGCGCTTTGAACTCGGCTTCGTCTTCCAAGATTGTACGCGTTACAACATAACTACCAAAGCTAACAAGCAATGTAATTTGAATTGCTGCAACAGCTACAAAGACTTTATAAATAAGGCCCTTTTTCTCTTTCTTTGGATTAAAGTGATGTAATCTCATAGTAATAATTTTTTAAATTTTAAAAATCGTCGTCTTCATCATCTTCGTCATCGCTTT
>JAFVQA010000025.1 GCA_017505015.1 Clostridia bacterium | reverse complement strand
TTTTTGATGTCTGCTTTGAGGTCTTTGATAGTATCAAATTCGCTAACGTCTTTTGCAAATTCGTCATCCATAACAGGCATTTCTTTAGCTTTGATTTCATGAAGTTTAACTGCAAAAACAGCGTCTTTGCCTTTGAGATCTTCTGCATGATAGTCTTCTGGGAATTTAACGTTGATGTCTTTTTCTTCGCCAATGTTCATGCCGATAACTTGTTCTTCAAAACCAGGAATGAACATGCCACTGCCGATTTTGAGTGATTGTTTGCCAGCTGTGCCACCTGCAAACAATTCACCGTTGATGCTGCCAGAATAGTCGATGATAACTTCGTCGCCAGAAACAACTGCACGGTCTGTTACAGAAACGAGTCTTGCGTTTTTGTCAGCCATTTTGTTGAGTTCTGCTTCAACTTCTTTAGTTTTTACGCTTTCAACTTTCTTTTCGATGCCAAGGTTTTTATATTCGCCAAGTTCAACTTCTGGTTTAACAGTAACAAGGGCAGTAAATTTAACACCTTTGTCGTCAATTGAAGTCACGTCTACGTCAGGTCTGTCAACTGGGAAAATTTCAGTTTCTTTGTCAAGAACTTCGTAGTAGTATTTTGGGAACATATCGTTGAAAGCATCTTCAAAGAAGAAACCTTTGCCATATGCATTTTCCAAAACTTTGCGTGGAACTTTGCCTTTGCGGAAACCAGGCATGCTGTATTTGCCTTTTGTTTTTTGATATACGCCTTCAATTGCGCTGTCCCATTCTGCAGCGTCGATAGAAAACTTGATCAAAATTTGTCCTTTTTTATTTTCTACTTTGTACTTCATAGAAATCCTCCAAAAAAGTATATCTGTTCATATTTATCAAAAATCGCTGTCTTTGCGATATTTTAACCGAAATTTGTAAAATAAAGTCAAAAAATATGCCAAAAGTATACTTTTTGCCCATTATCAGTAATGTAAATAATAACATATAAATCAACATTTGACAAACTTTTTTGCCATTTAAAATATATAATGTGTATAAAATAATACGTATAGTTGCACACTTTGTCTGGCGTGTGGTTGAAAAATAAAGCAAAATGGTATAAAATGATTAGTAAGAGGTAATTTATGCCATTTGACGCACTTAATCTGTCGGTTATCACGGCAGAACTTAAAGATGCCCTTGTGGGTGGAAAAATAAACAAAATAACACAGCCAGAAAAAGATGAAATTTGCATTAACGTGTTTAACAAACGTGGGTGCAAACTTTTGGTGTCTGCAAGCAGCAGTCTGCCACGAATACATTTGACAGAACAAAACAAGCCAAACCCGGCAAACGCCCCTGCTTTTTGCATGGTTTTGAGAAAGCACCTGACGGGAGGCACTATTGTAAACGTGACACAGCAACCTTTTGAACGTGTTGTTGTGATAGAAATTTTGTCAAGCAACGAACTTGGCGACAGCGAAACGAAATATCTCATTTGCGAAGTGGTTGGCAAAAGCAGCAACGTGTTTTTGACAAACGGCAACTATAAAATTTTGGATTGCCTCAAACGTGTTCCGCTAAATTCACTTGCAGACAGACCAACAATGATTGGGCAGACTTTTGAGTTTTTGTCACAAGACAAAGTGCGACCAGACGAGTATGCTAAAATTGAAGAAATTTTACAAAGCGAATTTGATTGTGATGCCAAAGAGATTTTGAAAAACAAACTTTTGGGCGTGGCATATCAGACACTGAATGAAATTGTTGGTGATGCAACAAGAGCAAAAGACGTTGCACAAAACTTTGCAAACTTTTTTGAAAGGCTAAAAAGCCCTTATCCTTGCCTTGTAACAAACGCAGAAGGAAAGCCTTGTGACGTAACCGCAGTTGAATATAAAACCCAGCCTGGCGAAAAACAAGCCTTTGAAACGCTGAACGAAGCATATGACGTTTATTTTGAAACGAAAGACAAGTTTCAGCGACACAATGAAAAGACAAAATCGTTGTCTTCCGTTGTTAAAAGCGCTATTCACCGCATAGAAAAGAAAACTGCTTTGCAAACGCAGGCACTTTTGGATGCACGTGACAACGAACAAAACCGAATTTTTGGCGAACTGATTTTGTCTAACATTTATCTCATTAAAAAAGGTGACAAACATCTTGAAACAACAAACTATTATGACAACACTCAAGTGAAAATAACGCTTGACGAGTTGATGACGCCACAGCAAAACGCACAAAAATATTTTAAAAAATATGCAAAGCAAAAAAAGACTGTGGAATATACAAAACAGTTGCTAGAAGAAAACAAACAACAACTTATATATTTAAAATCTATTTTGAACTCTCTCAGATCCCCTCTTGACCCAAACGATATTGAAGACATTACGACAGAGTTGCAAAATGCAAGGCTTGTTAAAAAGCCACAGGTAAAGGGAAAACAAAAACCTAAAGTATCAAAATCTAAACCATTGGTATACAAAGTTGACGGATGGACAATTTACGTTGGCAAAAACAACATTCAAAACGACAAAGTGACTTTTGAAATTGCAAAAGGCAACGATTTGTGGTTGCACACGCAAGACATTACTTCAAGCCACACGATAATTGTCAACCCAGAAAACAAAACGATACCAAACAACGTAATTCAAACGGCAGCAGAAATCACTGCACATTTTTCTGAAGCGAGCGAATCAAGCAAAATATCCGTTTTTTACACACCAAAGAAAAACGTTAAAAAGCCAAACAAATCACCTTTGGGTTTTGTAAACATTTTGGCATATCAGACTTGCATTGTTGACCCTAATGCTCACGAAGAATTTTTGTGCAAATAGACAAACTTTAAAATATATGGTAATATAGCGATATGAACATTACTAAAAGCAACGAAGACTATCTCGAAGCCATTTTGTCTTGTGAAAAAGACGGGTGTTGCAAGTCAGTTGACCTGGCAAATGCCCTTGGTATTTCTAAACCGGCAGTAAGCATGGCAATGAATGAAATGATGGCAAAAGGTCTTGTAACAAAAAGTGCATATGGAAAAATTTGCCTTACAGAAAAAGGCAGAGATATTGCACGTCAAACACACGTTAAACACACACTTTTGAAACGTTTTTTGGTTGGCATTGGTGCAAACGAGCAAAATGCCGAAGAAGAATGTTGCAAAATTGAGCATATTTTGAGTGATGATACACTTGAATGCATTGCAAGATTTTGTGATAAAAACGGTTTTTAATTAACAAATAAAAACGCAGACAGAAGTCTGCGTTTTTTTGTTTTTTGAAGGATATAATATGGCACATTTTATGCCGGTTTTGCAAAAATTTTTTTGAGGTCGTCGCCTTTATCGAACCTCCGCATAATTGACGACTGACATTTTTTATAACGGTCGAACAATTTTGTTGCTTTTTCTACGTCGCCATATACTTTCCACAAGCCACTGAATTTGCACTCTTTAGGGCAAGTGATAAAACCAATGATATCTTCGACTGGGTATCCAAGAAAAACCCCTATTTCGTGTGGAAAATTACAAGTGTCGTCAAAACGCGATGACAAAACGTCAAGCAATTCGTTTATGTCGTTTGTTTTTGGGTAGCCAAATTTTTCAAGCAGTTGTTTGATTTCGTTTTGAGCAAGCCGTTCGCTCAACACTTTTTGGCGATATACCAAAAGCAAAATGCGTTTGCCATTGTCTGCAAGCACACGTAAAACGACGTCTGCACCAGAAAGGTGCTCTTTTAACTTTGCTATTTCGCCATAAACGTCGTTATAGTCGCCGTGTTTTATGCACACAAGGTTAGACGATTTTATACCTGCCAATGCAACGCCACAGTTGCTTGCCACCAATCTTTCGAAATTTGTCATTTAAGCACCTCCTTTAGATTTTTATTAAAGTTAATTTAGATTAACTTTTCTATAATAAATATAAATGAAATGCAAAAAAATGTCAAGTAAAAATTAAGTTTGGTTAACTTTTTTTCTTAAATAAAAAAAGACAGTCTGTTTTGACTGTCTTTTTGTTTTTGTTTTTTAGAACAATTTGCCGTAAAGGTGGAAAATTGTTGCAGAAACCAATGCAAGAAACAAAACAACTGCAACTACCATGTAGATAAGAAGTTTTTTATTTTGTTCTTTATCTGCTGTTTCACGAACAGTTTCTTTGCTCAAAAAGTCTGCAACCTGCAAACCTGCAAAGCAACCAACTGTGAGTGTAAGAATAACAAGAGCAGCTGTAACCATTGCTTTGATTGTAAGAATATAGCCGAGTGCCGCAATAATTACTGTTGCAACAACAACTGCCATCAAAACGTTTTCTATATTTTTTCTCATAAATATCCTCTTTTTGTGGCTTAGATTTTGAGTGCGCCAACAAGACTATTTATATCATCTATTTGCATTTCTGTCAAATAGTTTTCCAGTTCGTCAATAATTTGTGGCATTGCCATTGGATTCATGATATTTGCTGTACCAACCTGAACAGCACTTGCACCGCAAAGCATAAATTCTGCAACGTCTGTGCCTGTTGTGATGCCTCCAATGCCGATGATTGGAACTTTTACTACACTATAGCAATCGTGAACCATACGCAAAGCAATTGGTTTTACTGCAGGGCCACTAAAGCCACCTTTTACGTTTGCAAGAATTGGACGCATTGTTTTTGCATCTACTGCCATGCCATACAAAGTGTTGATGAGTGACAAAGCGTCTGCGCCACCTTCTTCTGCTGCCAAAGCGTTTTCTTTAATGTCAGAAACGTTTGGAGAAAGTTTTACTATCAAAGGTTTTTTGCAATATGGTTTTACTGCCTTTGTAATGTTATATACGCTTTCTGGTTTAATGCCAAATGCCATGCCACCGCATTTTACGTTTGGGCAAGAAATGTTGAGTTCGAGCATATCAACACTGCTGTCTGACATAAGTTCTGCAATCTGGCAATATTCTTCTTCTGTGTTGCCGTTGATGTTTGCAATGAGAACTGTGCCAAACTGACGAATTTGTGGCAAGTCGTGTTCGATAAAATATTTTGCACCTGGGTTTTGTAAACCAACGCTGTTGATCATGCCTGATGGAGTTTCGGCGATACGAACAGGTGCGTTGCCCTCTCTGCGTTCCAAAGTGAGACCTTTGAGAGAAATGCCACCGATTTTGCTCAAGTCGTAAAGATGTTGAAACTCTTTGCCAAAGCCAAAAGTTCCGCTTGCACCGATAACAGGGTTTTTAAATTCTACGCCACAGATATTAACCTTCATATTAGCCATAGAAAACCTCCTCAAACTTGAACACAGGGCCATCTGCACAAACACGTGCATAATGTTCTTCTCCATTCTTTTTAGTTTTGCAACTGCAAACAAGACAAGCACCAATACCACAACCCATACGTTGTTCAAGGCTCACGTAAGTTGGATATTTTTGTGCAAATTCGCCAAGGCCTTTAAGCATAATTTCCGGGCCACAGGCAAAAATAACGTCTGGTTTGATTTGGTCGATATATTTTGCCAAAACCTGTGCAACATAACCTTTTTCGCCAAGACTGCCATCGTCACTTGCAACGATGCATTCTTTGCTGAGTGCTTTAAATTCGTCTACTTTCATTTGCAAAGAAGCGTTTTTAAAGCCGATGCAACTGCTGATAACGTTGTTTTTGAAAGCTTCTGCTACAGAAAGCAAAGGCAAAACACCAATGCCACCGCCAACGAGCAACACTTTTTTGCCATCTTCTACTTGAGGAAAACCATTGCCAAGTGGCAACAACACCTGCACTTTTGTGCCTGCTGGCAAAATTGAAAGGGCTTGTGTGCCCTGACCACGCAAAGCATAGCCAAGTTTGATTGTGTTGTCATTGAAGTTTACAGAATATATACCAAAAGGACGACGCAAAATGAGGTCTGTGCGATTTGGCACTTTTACGTTGGCAAACTGACCTGCCTTGATATCGGCAGGCAATTTGTCAGTTTTAAGCGTCATTTCGAAAATATCTGACGCCATAACTTCATTTTTTACAATTTCAAAAGTCAAATCAATCATTTTTGATATCTCCAAGGCAAACAAGGTTGAGGTCTTTGTCTTTCTTTTTGAGTTTGAGTGCTTTTGCAAGAGCGTTGGCAGTATCTGGTGCAGTCATACAAGTTATGCCACGTTCGATTGCCATACGTCTGATTTTAAAGCCGTCACGTGTGCTGTCATGGCCACGTGTTGGTGTGTTGATAACCAGGCAAACTTTTTCGCTTGCAAACAAAGTTTCGATATTGTCGCCTTTGTCTTTGAGTTTGCCAATTACGTTTGTTGGAATAAAGTTTTTGTTGAGCACGTGTGCTGTGCCACCTGTTGCATAAAGCTCAAAACCAAGGTCAGAAAATGCCTGTGCAGTTTCTACGATTTCCTGTTTGTGAATGTCTGCAACAGAAATGAGAATAATTCCACCGTCTTTAAGGCGAATACCACTTGCAAGCAAACCTTTAAGAAGTGCTTCTGGATAGCTTTTTGAAAGACCCAAAACTTCGCCCGTAGATTTCATTTCTGGTGACAATGAAATTTCGAGATCTGGAATTTTTTCGTTTGAGAATACAGGAACTTTAACTGCATAGTAGCTTGATGCAGGGTGCAAACCTGTGCCATAGCCCATTGAAGCAAGATCTTCACCAAGACTGCAACGAACTGCAAGCTGAACCATTGGAATACCTGTAACTTTGCTGATATAAGGCACCGTACGAGATGAACGTGGGTTAACCTCGATGATATACAAATCTTTGCCTCTCAAGATATATTGAATGTTGATAAGGCCGACTGTTTTTGTGCCAAACGCAAGTTTGCGTGTTGTTTCGATGATGTTTTCTACAACGTCTTTATCGAGTGTTGCAGGATAAACGGCAATTGAGTCACCACTGTGAACACCTGTGCGTTCTACGTGTTCCATAATGCCAGGAATGAGAATGTTTTTGCCATCGCAGATAGCGTCAACTTCCAACTCTTTGCCCATGATATATTGGTCAACCAAAATTGGGTGTTCCTGAGTGTTGAGGTTGATGATAGACATATATTTTGTAATGTCTTCTGCATTGTAGCAAATTTCCATACCTTGACCACCAAGAACGTAGCTTGGGCGAACCAATACTGGATAGCCAAGTTCTTCTGCAGCTGACAAAGCCTGTTCTGCTGTGAAAACAGTTTTGCCTTTTGGTCTTGCAAGGTCAAGTTGTGTCAACAATGCATCGAATTCTTCTCTGTCTTCTGCATTGTTGATATCTTCAAACGTTGTACCAAAAATTTTGTATCCGTTTTCGTGAACTGTTTTTGCAAGTTTGATTGCAGTTTGTCCACCAAACTGAACGAACACGCCTTCTGGTTTTTCCACTTCGAGAATGTTGAGAACTTCTTCGTTAGTAAGTGGTTCGAAATAAAGTCTGTCAGAAGTGTCGAAGTCAGTAGAAACAGTTTCTGGGTTGTTGTTGATGATAACCGCATCATAGCCAAGTTTTTTGAGTGCCCATACGCAGTGAACTGAACAATAGTCAAACTCTACGCCCTGACCGATACGGATTGGGCCAGAACCCAAAACTACAACTGTCTTTTTGTCTGTTTTGCGAACTTCGCTTTGTGTTTGATAAGTTGAATAATAATAATCAGAATATGCTTTATATTCACCTGCACAAGTATCAACTGTGTTGTATACAGGAACAATGCCCATATCCACACGCATTTTGCGAATTTCTTTTTCGCTCACGCCACACCACTCTGCAATTGCTTTGTCTGCAAAACCGAGTTTTTTAACGTAAAGCATATATTCTTTATCGAGGCAAGCAAGTTTTTCTGCCTTGATTTTTTCTTCGTTTTTAATGATTGTTGCAAATTTGTTGAGGAACCAAGTATCTATTTTTGTAATGTCGTAAACCTCTTGTACAGAAACACCTGCTCGCAAAGCTGCAAACACACAGAAAATACGTTGGTCGTCCTGAACGTGAAGTCTGTCAACAAGTTGTTCTTTGCTCAAGCCACTGAAAAGGTTAACTTCGCTTGAGAAAACGTTGAGTTCGAGCGAACGCATTGATTTGAGCATTGCTGACTCAAAGCTGTCGCTGATTGACATAACTTCGCCAGTTGCCTTCATTTTTGTGCCAAGTTTGCGATCTGCAGAAACAAACTTGTCAAATGGCCAACGTGGGAATTTGCAAACGATATAGTCGATTGATGGTTCGAAAGAAGCGTATGTGTTGCCAGTTACTGCGTTTTTGATTTCATCCAAAGTATAACCGATTGCAACGAGTGTTGAAACACGGGCGATTGGATAACCAGTTGCTTTAGATGCAAGTGCAGATGAACGGCTTACACGTGGGTTAACTTCGATAACGGCATAGCTCATGTCGTATGGGTGCAATGCAAACTGAACGTTGCAACCACCTTCGATGCCAAGTTCTTCGATAATTTTCAAACTTGCATTGTGGAGCATAACTGTTTCTTCGTCACGCAAAGTCTGAACAGGAGCAACTACGATACTGTCGCCTGTGTGAACACCAACAGGGTCAACGTTTTCCATATTACAAATTGTAATGCAGTTGCCTGCGCTGTCGCGCATTGCTTCAAATTCGATTTCTTTCCAGCCACAGATACATTTTTCAATAAGACATTGGTGAACGCGTGATGCTTTGAGACCACCCTCGCAAATTTCGGCAAGTTGTTCTTTAGTGTCGGCAATGCCACCGCCTGTGCCACCCAACGTATATGCAGGGCGAACGATTACAGGGTAGCCAACTCTGTCGGCAAACTCCAATGCTTCGTGAACTTCTGTAACGATTGTACCCTCAACGATAGGCTCGTTGAGTTTTTCCATAGTTTCTTTAAATGCTTCGCGGTCCTCTGCCTTTTTGATTGCAAGAGTGTTTGTGCCAAGCAATTTAACGTTCTTTTCTTCGAGATAACCAGTTTCTGCAAGTTCCATTGCCAAGTTAAGACCTGTTTGGCCGCCAAGTGTTGGCAAAATACTGTCTGGTTTTTCGATGTCGATAATCTTTTTAAGAACGTCTACGCTAAGTGGTTCGAGATAAACTCTGTCTGCCATTTCAGCATCAGTCATGATAGTTGCAGGGTTGCTGTTTACCAAAACAACTTCGAGACCTTCGTTTTTGAGTGTTGTGAGGGCTTGTGTGCCAGCGTAGTCAAACTCTGCAGCCTGACCGATAACGATTGGACCACTGCCTATAAGCAATACCTTTTTTATGTCCTTGTTTCTTGGCATTTTATTTACCCTCCATCATATTTTCAAACTTGTCATACAAATATTGCGTATCCATTGGACCTGGCAATACGTATGGACAAAATGCTGTTGAAAATGCTTTTGCATTTTTGTATTCAAGACCAGCAACTGTGCCGTCGTTTACGTTGCGGAAATATACGCTTGCAACGCTGTCGTCTTTTGGTTCGCACACTGCATAGCCGTGGTTTTGGCTAAGGATATAAGTGCGACCAGTTGCAAGGTTTTTAACAGGTTGGTTTGCACCTCTGTGGCCAACTTTAAGTTTGTAAGTGTCAAGACCAGATGCAAGTGCAAGAATGTTGTGACCAACGCAAACGCCCATGATTGGTTTTTTGCCAACAAGTTGTTTTACGTTTTCTACAATATCCAAACATTCTTTTGGGTCGCCAGGGCCGTTTGACAACAAAATGCCGTCTGGGTCGCCTGCCAAAATTTCGCTTGCAGGTGTTGTTGCTGGATAAACAACAACTTCGTGTCCTCTTGCAACAAGGTCATCAATTATGCTTTGTTTAACGCCAAAGTCAAGCACAGCAACCTTTTTGCCACCTTTGCCTTGATATTTTACAACTTGTTTAGTTGTTACGTGGTGAACAGGTTTTTCGATTTTATAACTGTTGAGTGAATCGATTTGTTCCTGAGTTGGTTCGTCAAGGCAAATCATACCGTTCATAACACCGTCTTCTCTCAATTTGATTGTGAGCGCACGAGTGTCGATATTTTTAATGCCAACAATGCCAAACTTTTTAAAGAAGTTGTCAATGTCGCAACGGTTTTTCCAGTTGATTGGAGATTCGCACAATTCTTTAACTACAACGCCTTTTACAGAAACTCTGTTTGGGTCGAGGTCATAGTTTTCAAAACCGCCGTCACCAATGATAGGATAAGTGAGAACGGCAATTTGTCCACAAAAAGATGGTTCACTAAGGTTTGCCTGATAGCCTGACATTGCTGTTGTAAAAACAACTTCGCCAACTGTGTTTTTAACGTCGCCAAAAGCTTCGCCATAAAACCTTGTGCCATCTTGTAACATCAAAAATGCTTTCATAAAAATTCCTCTATTGTCAGATAAAATTACAGATTGATATATTTTGTAAGGTCTTGTTGCATATCAAGTGATGCTTGTCTTGCTGCCTGATAATAATTAAGACCTGCATATTTTTCTTTTTTGTAAGCACACAAAATGCCACGTGATGAGTTAACGATTGCACCAAGACCATTTTTGTCAAAGTTTACAGAAACGTCTTCGGCAGTTGCGCCTTGTGCACCATAGCCAGGAACAAGGAAGAAAAGTGACGGGAACTTTTTGCGCAACAATTCGGCCTCTGCTTTGTGAGTTGCACCAACAACTGCACCAAGGTCGGAATAGCCATATTTGCCAATCATATCTTTGCCCCATTCGCAAACAAAAGTTGCCATTTCTTCAAACACTGTGTTGCCGTTTTCCAACTTTTTGTTTTGAAGGTCACCGCTTGATGGGTTTGAAGTTTTTACCAAGATAAACGCACCTTTGTCATATGCTTTTGCATCGTCTGCAAAAGGTTTGATGCCGTCTGTGCCAAGATAACCATTGATTGTGATAAAGTCACTTTCAAACGGAGTAACTTCTTGACCACAGAATTTGTTTTTACCAAGATAACCTTTGCTGTATGCACTTGCTGTGCTGCCGATATCGTTACGTTTGATATCTGCCATTGTGATCATGCCTTTGCTTTTTGCATATGCAAGAGTGTTT
The DNA here is from genome assembly GCA_017505015.1 of Clostridia bacterium. Lineage (GTDB taxonomy): Bacteria > Bacillota > Clostridia > Christensenellales > CAG-314 > Heteroclostridium. The sequence goes on along the minus strand of JAFVQA010000025.1, from coordinate 16,043 downwards.
GCAAAAGCCTGCATACCTGCAACACCATACATTTCGTAATAGGCAACCTGAACTTTAACCGCAGGAACGATGTCACAAATGTTGTCGATAATGTTTTTGTTGAATTCTGTAAGTTGTTCACAAACGTCGTCAAGGCTTTTGATTTTGTCTTGCATTTCTTGTGGAAGATAATCAACGCAAGTGTCAAGACCAACTACAGATGGGTTTTTTGTTTGCTTAATTTTTTCAATCAATAAATCTATCATAAAAGTTCCCCTAAAAAAATATATTCAAAAATCAGTCGTCATCTCTGACGTAGCATTTGTTGCCATCTACAAAAGTCATTTCTACCTGACCGAAAAGTTCCATTCCATTGAACGGAGTGTTTTTACCTTTAGAAACAAATTTTGATGAGTCTACCACCCATTTTTTGTTGAGATCGACAATTGTTATATCTGCCTTTTCGCCAACTGCGATGCCACCGTTTGGAACGTTGATAACGTCGCATGGATTTTTTGTCATGAGCGTTGACAATTTTGGAAGATCAATAACGCCATCTCTTACAAGATAAGTGTAGTTAACTGCAAAGGCTGTTTCAAGACCGCTTATGCCAAATGCTGCTGCATCAAACTGACACTCTTTTTCCCAGTGGGCGTGTGGAGCATGGTCTGTTGCAAGAACTTCGATAGTTCCATCAGCCAAGGCTTGTTTTATTGCAAGCATATCTTCTTGCTCACGGAGCGGTGGGTTTACTTTTGCCATTGTGTTGAAACCTGCGATCATATCGTCTGTAAGTGAGAAATAATGTGGGCAAGTTTCTGCAGTAACCTGAACGCCAAGTTTTTTGGCAGCACGGATAATTTCAACACTGCCTTTTGTGCTTACGTGACAAATGTGAACTTTTGCACCAACGTTTGCAGCAATGATGATTTCACGTGCAATGCCAACTTCTTCGCTGGCGCGGTTGATGCCCCTCAAACCATAGATTGTTGAGTTGTAACCTTCGTGAACAACACCACCGTTTGTAAGATCCATATCTTCGGCGTGGCAAAGAATTGGAATGTTAAACTCTTTGCTGTATTCAAGAGCAAGTCTCATCATTTGTGACGTTTTAACAGGTTTGCCATCGTCAGAAAATGCAACTGCACCATTGTCTTTAAGTGAAAGCATGTCTGACATAAGTTCGCCGTTTTCGCCTTTTGTGATTGAGCATATTGGATAAACTTTTGCATAGCCTGCTTCTTTGGCTTTATCCAAAAGATATCTCAATGCAAATTTATTGTCCATAACAGGGTTTGTGTTTGGCATGCAAGCCACACCTGTAAAGCCACCTTTTACCGCAGCTTTTGTGCCTGTTTCAACAGTTTCTTTATATTCAAAGCCAGGTTCTCTCAAATGAACGTGAATGTCTACAAAACCTGCAAACAAGCATTTGTCAGTTGCATCGATAACTTCGTCTGCCTGTTCACGAATGCTTGGCTCGATTTTTGTAATAATGCCATCATCAATAAGAACGTCTGCCTTTTCTATTTTGTCAAAAAATACTACGTTTCCGTTTTTAATAAGCGTTTTCATTTTTCACCTCACAACACTTGCTTGTTGCTTGTAAGCAAATACATTGCCGCCATACGAACTGCAACGCCGTTTGTAACCTGCTCGTTAATAAAGCTTTGTGGGCAATCTACTGCGTCATAACTAAGTTCTACGTTGCGGTTTACCGGGCCTGGGTGAAGAAGAATTGCATCTTTTTTGGCATAAGCCAACATTTGTTCGTCTACACCAAACTTTTTATGGAACTCGCCCATGCTTGGAATAAGACCTTTTGCCATACGTTCGAGTTGCAATCTCAAGCCCATTACTGCGTCGGCATCTTTAACTGCCTCTTTAACAGATGAGCACATTTTTACGTTTGGCATTTTTTCGATGCCTGCCGGCAACAAAGTGCCAGGGCCATAAATGCGAATTTGTGCACCAAGTTTTGACAAGCCCCAAATGTTGCTTCGTGCAACACGGCTGTGTTTTATGTCACCAAGAATTGCAACCTGCAACCCCTGGAAAGAGTCAAAGTTTTGTTTGATTGTAAGCATATCCAACAATGCCTGAGTTGGGTGTTCGTTCATGCCGTCGCCCGCATTGATGATGTGTGCTTTTACATATGGTGCAAATGTGTGTGGAATGCCTGACTGGCTGTGACGAATAACGATTACGTCTGTGCCGAAAGAGTCGATTGTTTTGAGTGTGTCAAGAACAGATTCGCCTTTGTTTACACTTGAAGTTGCCACGTTGAGGCTTGAAAAAGAGCCCCCCATATAACCGCACGCAAACTCAAAAGATGATTTTGTTCGTGTGCTGTTTTCATAAAACAACGTTGCCATACTTCTGCCAGAAAAATATGGTGATTTTTTGTTTGGAGAACACACGATTTTTTTCATATGTTCTGCTGTTTCAAGAATGAGCAAAATCTCTTCTTTCGAAAGATCTTTGAGACCCAACAAGTCTTTGTTTTTAAGCATATGCACCTCGTGAAATTTATCTTAACTTTGTCTTGATTTGTTATAACATTTCAACGGCATCGTATCCGTCTGTTTCGCTGAATTTTACGTCTACCTTTTGATTCAGGTTAGTTGGAATATTTTTTCCAACAAAGTCTGGTTTTATTGGCAGTTCTCTGTGCCCACGGTCAACAAGCACCGTAAGACTTATTGTTTTTGGTCTGCCAAGTTCGTTTATAGCATTGAGTGCTGCCCTTACTGTGCGACCGGTATACAAAACGTCGTCTACAAGCACAAGGTTTTTTCCCTCGACACTCACGCCTATTTGAGTTTTGTCTTGATAGCCCTTTTCTTTAACTATATCGTCACGAAAAGAAGTCACGTCAAGCACCCCAACAGGAATATCAAGTCCTTTGTTTGCCTTGAGGAAAGCCCCTATGCGTTTTGCAAGCACGGCACCACCTGTGTGAATGCCGAGTATAACAAGATTTTCCGTTGGCAATTTTTCTGCCACAGAATAAGAAAGTCTTGCGATTGCTTTTGACATATCCTGTTGACTCATCAAAACGTTTGAGTTCATTTTTCCTCCTTAAAGACACAAAAAAAGTCTTGCGAAAAAGATCGCAAGACTCAATACACCTAAAATTATGTCCAGACATAAAAAACGTTATATAACAATCTTGCCGATCTCTCTGTATCGACTTAAAGATATCTTAATTTGAAATATAATAACATATTTGTCTGTTTGTGTAAACCATTTGAAAAAAGTTTGTCCACATTTGTTAATAATTTTCAAGTTGATTTAATATATTATATATTTAGTATTTTTTAAGCTTTGCAAGAACGTTTGCAAAATAGTCTGGCAAATCGCACTCAAAGTGCATTTGTTCGCCACTTGTTGGGTGAACGAATTTTATTTCTTTAGAATGCAACAGCTGACCTGCAAGGTCAAACCTTTGGTTTTTGTAGCCATAGGTTTTGTCGCCAACAACAGGGTGGCCAAGATATTGAGTATGCACCCTTATCTGATGGGTGCGACCCGTTGTAAGTTCAAACTTTACAAGCGTGTTTTTTTCGTACCTTTCAACCACGGTATAAAAAGTTTTGGCATATTTGCCGTCAGGCACAATGCCCATTTTTTTTCGGTCACTTTTGCTCCTGCCGATAGGTTTTTCTACAAAACCAGTGTCGTTTTTCACAACCCCTTCTACCAGAGCATAATAAATGCGACGGCATGTTTTTGTTGAAATTTGTTCTGCAAGCGACCTGTGAGCAACGTCGTTTTTTGCAACAACCATAAGGCCAGACGTATCCTTGTCAAGCCTGTGCACAATGCCTGGGCGAATGTCACCGTTTATGCCACTGAGGTCTTTTATGTGATATAACAACGCGTTAACGAGAGTGTCGGTATACACGCCGTTTGCAGGGTGCACCGTGAGCCCTTGTTGTTTGTTGATAACAGCCATATTTTCATCTTGCCAGACTATATCCAAAGGAATATCCTGTGGCAAAAGTTCTATCGGTTTAAGTTCGGGAATAAGCACCTCGGCAATATCACCTTCACGCACCGTTTTTGATGCTTTTTCAATTTTGCCATTAAGCCACACAGCACCGTCTTTAATGAGTTTTTGACACCTTGCACGGCTTATATCCGTAAGGTTGTCGCTGACTGCCGTGTCAAGTCTGTCGCCATCATTATCTTCTGGAATGACGATTTTTATTTTTTCATTCATCTTTTTTATCCTTTTTTGCAAACAAAGCATCTTTGTCTAAAAATGCCAGTGCAAAGATAAACATAATTACGCCACATACCAAAAAGATATCTGCCACATTGAAAATTGCAAAGCCTTTTACTGAAATAAAGTCACGCACTCTGCCGTTAAAAAAGCCGTCGCCCAAAAATGCACGATCAATGGCATTGCCAATTGTTCCGCCAATCATAAACACCATACCAAGACGGCCAAACCAATGGCTTTTTCTGCTAAAATAAAGCACCGCAACCATAAGTGGCAAACCCAAAAGTGTCACCACAAAAAACACCACGTTAGAACCAACTGTGCCATCTAAAAAGCTAAAAGACGCACCACCGTTTGTAATAAAATGCAACGTCATCCAGTTGCCGATAATTTTAACAGTGCCTTCAAGATAGTTTTCTGCCAGCACTTTTGTAAGCATGTCAAGCGCAACTATTGCCACAACAACCATAATTGAAGTGAGCAAAAATTTGTTCTTTTTAAAAAAATTCATAATACCTCAATCGTCAAACAAAACTTCTGTCATTTGCGGAACAAACAAAAAATCTCTTTGTGCAAGCTGAACAACCCTGCCCTTTAAAGCATAGATTGCCCCACTTAAAAAATCTAAAAAGCGTTGCATGCTTTTGTCGTCTGTTTTTTCAAACGAAACAACAAGAGCAGTATCGTTTGAAAGTGTGTCTATTGCATATTGAACGTCGTCAAAACTGACAGGATAAAAAACAAAAACGTCACGAAGGTTGATTTGTTTTGTTTCTGACTTTTTTTTGCTAAATTTCATCAGTTTCTCTCTCCAAAAAGAATTCGTCCAAGTCGTATCATATTTGCGCCGTTTTCAATTGCAACCTCGAAATCGTCGCTCATACCCATTGACAAAAACTCCATATCTGCATTTTTGCATTCTGTTTTTGCCATATCGAAAAGATCTTTCATTTTTTTGCAATAAACAACAACTTCGTTGCTGTCACAAATTGGCAAAACCGTCATAAGACCTTTTATTTTAATGTTTTTATATTGTTCCATTTCGTTTATAAAATTTATCACATGGCATGGTTCAACGCCACCGCGACCCTCTATGCCCGAAATATTAACCTCTACAAGACAATCCATAACCTTGCCTATATTTGCGCACTGACGGTCAATTTCTTTTGCAAGGCCTTGCCTGTCAAGTGACTGAATCATATCCACTTTGTCAGCAATATATTTTACTTTGTTTGACTGCAACTGACCAACAATCTGCCAGCTGATGCCATCTATCTTTTCATATTTTGACAAAAGCTCCTGCACCCTGTTTTCGCCCGCAAAACAAAAGCCCCAGTCTTTGATTTTTTTGATTGTGTTTATATCTCTTGTTTTTGTTGCACAAACAACCGTTATGTCATCATAACTTTTGCCTGCTTTTTGAGCCGCAGTTGCAATTTTATTTTTTATTTGTTCTTTCATAATTTACCTTAAAGCTTTTTTAAAATATATTGCAGATAAACGTCTGCCACGTCAACGTTAAACACACTTTGCATACCCTTGAAATATGCATTTGAATTTACTTCGCAAACAAGTGGCAAACCATTTTTGTCAACAAGCAAATCCACACCGGCATAGTCAAGACCAAGCACATTTGCACACTTTTCTGCCGTGCGCAAAAATACCTCGTCTACAGGAATATATTTTGCACTTCCACCAAGTTCTACGTTAGCACGAAAATCATTTTTGTTTTCGCGCACCATAGATGCTATTGCCTTGCCACCAACCACAATAACACGAACGTCTTTGCCACTGCTTGATGAAACAAACTGCTGATATAAATGCGAAACGTGCAAAAGTTTTTTTCGCAGTTCTTTCAGTTGCTGTCTGTCTCTCGCAAGATAAACCTGCCAGCCAAACGACCCACTTGATTCTTTTACAATCATTGGAAAATCCAGTGTTTTTTCAAGGTTGTTTATAAAAACCTCGTCAGTTTCGTTGCAGTTAGAAAATACCAGCGGAGCCACCACAGTTTTTGGCATTGCAATGCCACGCTCTGCAAGTGCAACGACAGTTTTTGCCTTGTCGTCACAAATTTCTATTGCTTTGCTGCTATTAAAAACCTTTATTCCAAGTTTTTCCATCATGCTGGCAAACAAAACATCTTTATCCCAAAACACAACGAAATCCGGCTTTTCACCTTGTAAAACAACGTTGCCTTTTTCGTTTATATAACAGATTTTTTCGTTTGATTTAACGTGGCAAAAATCTATACCGTGTTTTTTAAAGGCATTTTTGAAACAGTCTTTTACGTAAAGCACAGACTCGTTTTGAAAATAGCCACTCGTTACAAACCAGCCAAGCATAGCCTAACTCCTGAAAGTAAAGATATCATCGTCGTCTGGCTTTTCGAACACGGTGCTTGTTTTTACGTCGGCATTGCCAAGAATTGCACGTTTTTGCAATTTTTTGTAATAGTTATATGCAAAAATGCCAACGCCAGCCATAAGCACGAGCAAAATGAGCAACGCATTGCCCATATCAAGCCAAAAGTCGTTTATTATATATTTTCTGGCATCTTTAACTTGAACAACAAAACTGTCTGCATTTTGAATAACACCGTAATAAATTGCATTTGAAACAGTTTCCATATTGTTTACAAACGAAATGCCAAAGTTGTTTTTCATATAGTTTATCGTGTCGTTTTTTGTGTGGCTTATATCATCTTTTCCTTTATTTTCGACATAAGAAAAACCAGAAGAAAAGTTGCCAGAGAAAAACGCTGCAACAGGAATGCCTGCATACAAAAATTCCATATGGTCGCTCATTTGACATACAGAATAATATGGACGATATCCGCTATGCACACCAATAACTTTTGTGTTTGCAGGTGTTTTGTTGATTTTTCCACCACTGATTTGCGCAAAATAGTTTGCCTGTGGTGTTTTTTTGTCTTCGCCCCAAACGTACAAATTATCGCCACTTGCAACGACGTCGGCATTTATCATAAGCAAAATGTTGTCACGTTGTTGCTGAGAAAGTTTGCTCACGTAATAATTTGAGCCAATCATTCCCATTTCTTCTGCACCAAAAAACACAAACTCTACGTTAAACGGCAAAACTGCCCTTTGTTTTGAAAGTTTTTCGGCAACGGAAAGCACAACTGCAACACCACTGCCGTTGTCCATAGCGCCCTCACCACCACTTACAAAACCGCCGTTAAAAAGGTCTGACGCATTGTCATAGTGCGCACCGATAATAACTGTTTGTTTGCCGTTGTCATAGTTGTTTTTTGCAATAACGTTTTTTGAATTTGCAACGCTGTTCATAACGCCTGCAACACTGCCAACAGGTGCCTCGAAAGTTTGAGTTTCTGTAGCATAACCCATTTTTTGCAATTCCTGTTCAAGCCACAAAGCCGCAGTTGCCTCGCCTTGTGTGCCAGTTGTGCGCGTTGGGTTTGCAGTAACAAATTTTTCAAGCCAGTTGTAAGTTGCATAGTCGTTGTAATTTATGCTTTCTGCCGCAGTTGCAGTTTGTGGACAAACTGCACCAAAAACAAAAGTTAATGCAAGGATAAAACACAAAACCAATTTTTTCATATTTTCACCTCACAAAAAGAATGCCACAATGGCACTGAAAGCCAAAAACAAAATTGCAAACCATTTGAAAATATACGGTGCATTTTTGTCATTGAGATAAAGTTTTTTAGTAACCAGAAACAAGCAGAAAAATGCTATTGCGTTCGTTACGAAAGAAATGAGAGTTTCGCCAAAAACTGCCGCAACTGGCGTTATGAAATAAACCAGTTTTATAACCCCTGCCAGCAAATTTGATGCGCAAAGCGTGAGCAAAAACAGCACCACAAATTCGCTGTAAGGAATTGTAAAAATGCGAAGCATGTTAAAACTGAATTTTATTATCATGCGTGACAAAAACTCGGTAATAATCAAAGTGAGTGCCACGTATATGATGTAACCTGCAACAGTATTACTAATAACAACACCCATCATTGCCATAAGGCCGAAAAAGGTGTTTATTGAAAACAAGTTGCTGAAAAGAATTGAAATGGCTAAAAGCAACCTTGCAATCCACAAAGTTCTGCCATAATTTTTTCTTAAAGCGTTTATCATTTTTCACCAAAAAATCAAAGATTTATCAAACTTAAAATGAGATAGTTTATTACTGCGTTGCCGTTTATGCTGTGCCTGAGGTTTTCGTCTGCCTCGGCACATATTTCTACTGCTTTTTTGAGTTTTACAGGAGAAAATTTTTGAGCAACTTCGCGTGCTTTTGTGATTGCAAAAGGTTTTACGCCAAGTGCATTTGCCATTTCTGCCTGACTCATACCTTTAGATGCAACTGTATAAAACATGCGCTGAAAAGTTTTGTATACCGACGAAACAAGCACGTGCACCTTTGTGCCCTTGTCAATAAGGTTTCGTGCAATTTTAAACGCCATATCAGCATTTTTGTTTGCAATTTCGTTGGCAAGCTCATAAAGTTTAACTTCGTTTTCTTTTTCTATCATCAAATCGATATCGTCTTTTGTTATTTCATCGCCACTGTAAAAACAAACTTTTTGCACTTCGGTGCTTATTCTTGCCATGTCGTTAAGGCAATAGTCGGCAATGAGTCTTGCATTATATGGGCTGATTGTTTTGCCCTCTTTTCTGCAAAAAGCCAAAATCCATCTTTCCAATGCATTTTGGTCAAGTTTTTTGCAGTTGATATAATCGGCAAACTCAAGGTTGTCTACAACCGAAACAAGTGTTTTTACTGAAAAGACGAGTGTTGTTGTATACACAGGGTTTTTCATGTAGGCAACGAGTTTTTCTCTTTCGCTTTTTTCGTGACCGGCTGGCGCAACGTAGTCTTTAACAACTACAAAGCGAGTGCCTGTCATGAACGGCAAAATGACGGCCGAAGAAATTACTTCGTCCATCGTTACACCACGCATACTGTCACAGTTGAGTTCGCCAAACTCTACGTTAAGGCTTGATTTAATTTGTTCAACTGCCCTGTCACGAAGATAGTCGTCTTCGCCGTATACCACGATTATGTTAGTCAGTCTGTTAAGCTGACTTTTAAGGTTTAAAAAATCTACTTGCATAATTAACTTATATTTTACTACAAAACTATACTATTTTGCAAATACCATTTTATCACCACGAAGAGATATTGTAAAGTTGCCACACCTGTAGACAGTGTAAATATCGTTGTTGTCAGTATAATTTTTTGTTGCGACGATGCTGTCAGGATATTGCCATTTTATTTCGTTGAATGCATTTGTTGAAAAATAACTGTCGTAAGGCTGCATATTTTGCAAAAGATAACCTTTTTGAAAATCTGTAAGTTTGCCAACGTAGGCAAACGAACAACCCTTGAAATTAACCACCGTTGCCAGATTTTTTCCAAGATATTCAAAAGACGAAATTTCAACCTTTTCATCGTTATAGTTTTTTATAACTTTTACGTCAATGTTATTTTTGTTGAGCAAAACGTAGTCTTCATCAAAATAATCCACAAAAGACAACACCCTTATTTTAAGGTTTGTGTGTTGCGACAAAGTTATTGCCAGTTGCCCATTGAAATTATCGAAATCGGTAACGAACAAAGTAGTTTTGTCCTTGCACAGTGACAAAACTGCATTTAAATCGTCGTTGTAATTAAGCTGACTGAAAATATAGTTCTGCCCGTCAACCCTCACGCAAAAAGTATCACCCGTGCTGTCAAAAAAAGAAACTTTTGTGTCTTTTGTTTCAAAACCTGGCAACAACGTCATAACGCACACAAGCAACACCATCATAACTGCAAAAACACTTTTAGAAAACAAGCCGAATCTGCAATGACCACTTAAAAGATAAAGCAAAATGAAATAAGCAATCACGCCAAAATTGAAAGATGCCATTGCAAGGTTTGGAACAATTTCGAACAAAAAAGTTGCCTCTGTAACAAAAGCAATGACCTTGCCAATAACAGGAAAAGCCCAGAATAACACAGGCAAAACAAGGCAAATCAAAATTGCCATAAACACAAGTGACACAACCGGAATAATAACCACGTTGGCAACAAGACCAATTATTGACACTTTGCCAAAATATTGCAACATAAATGGCAAAGTTCCAAGCGTTGCACCAATGCTCACAGCAAAAGAAGAAACAAGTTTTTTAACCACTCCGTTTTTTGGTTTAATTCCCCTTTCTATTACTCTTGTAACAAAATCGATGCCCAAAACTGCACCCACTGACATTTGAAAGCCTGCATCGAAAAGATACAACGGTTTTATCAACAAAATTGCAACAACCGCAGTTGCCACAGCCGAAAGAAAGTCAGGCTCGCGACCAAGTGCTTTTGCAAACAACAACAAAAATGTCATTATCATTGCTCTGACTATGCTTGGCGCAAAATTGCAAATATAGGCATACAAAAACACAACTGCCATGGTCAGTGCCAAGGCAACTTTTTTGCGTTTTTTGACAAATGCGTTAACAAGCATAACAACAAAACCAACGTGCAGACCACTCACAGCAAAAACGTGTGCTATGCCAACCTTTCTGAATGCCTCGAGCGTTGTGTCGTCGATATAATCTGTGTCACCAACCACCATTGCATAGGCAACACCAAAAGTATCGGCAGAAAGATAGTGTGACAACATGTCTTTTGCATATATTCGTGCCTTTTCGTCAAGCTGTGGTGTTCCTTGGTTTTCTATTGTGATTTTTGTTAAAATTTCGTTTGTAAAATAGCGATAATTCGCCTTGTATTGCGGTGTATAAATGCCGTCTTTGTCAGGAAAATAATCCTGCAAAACACAAGTGAAAGATAAGGTCATTCCAGGTTTTAAAACAAGGTTGTCTTTTCCAGGATAATACTGTGCAGATGCAAAATTTATTTGCCCTTTCACCTTTTTGCCATCAACCGTGCAGTCACGCAAAAGACACTCTGTATCTGTAAGTGTGCCAACAACCTGCACTTGTTTTTGGTTTACGTCTGCACTGTGAAAAACTGTCATATTTGCAGAAAAAACACCAAAACCAACTGCAACGCACACACAAACCAAAATTGCAACTGCCCTTTGCTTAAACACGAAAAACAAAAACAATGCCACAAACAAAATCATAGTGGCAAGCACGATTATTTTAAGCATTTCGTTAAGTGATGCAAGAGCAATGCCACATGCAAAGCTTGTTGCAACAATGAGGATTTTGCGTGATTTCATATAAAAATTATACAATAGCGTTTATGCAAATTCAAGACATAAAAGATATTTTGCACACAAAAAAGGGCGACCTGTGGTCGCCTCTTTAAACACATGCAGTTTTAGTAAAATATAAAAGTCTATTCATTAAAACAACGCTAAATTCTTTCTTCAAAAAATGACAAAAGCTCGTTATAATGAGTTTCGCCAAGATGAGCAATATAATCCTGACCCAATGACGTTATTTCGTTGTGTGCTGTGGTTGCATCAAAGCCAAGATAATAGTCTTTTGCAAAAGTCGTTTTGTCTTGTTTGATATATTCTGCAACAACTTCGTAACCTTCGTTGATTGCAACCGTGAGCAAAGTTCGTGCCGACTGCGAATGGTCTTGTTTTGCATCGATATAAGCAGAGTGCCAGTTTCGTTTGTAGTCTGCCTCTTTTTCGGTTTGAGTGTTGTTATATTTTGCAGTGCTTTCTGTTTTTTTTGCAACCTGTTCTGTCATTTCGGCAACTTCCTGTGCAAGTTCGATATCAAAATTTTGTTGCAGATTTTGCAGTTCGAGCTGTTTTTGTTCGGTTGCTTTTTGCTCTGCAAGGTCAAGTTCTTTCAACGTAAGTTCAAGCACCCAGTCGGCACTTGTGTTTTGACTGGTTGCATCGTCTTGCGCCTTTTGAACAAGTTCGTTTTTAATGGAGCTGTCTGAAAGACCACGACGAAGCATGTCATAGTTTATTTCGTCAAGTTTTTGTTGCAAATTGTTTTGCACCTTTTGTTTGTCAAGCAAGGCTTTGTTTTGTGCCGATTGTTTTTTAACCTGAATTTTGCCAACCGTTTTTGCATATTGCTCCTCAATATGGTCTTGCTTTTTGTTAAAGGCAACAATGAGTTTTGCCCTTGCCATATCTTCAATTTCTGTTTGAGTTGGTGCATCATATTGCAACCTTTCGAGCACAAGGTTTGGTGCAAGGTCAAAAAACGGTTCTGCGTTAGGGTTGATGGAATATCTTTTTTCTACCCTTAAAAATTGTTGCATAAGTTGTGATGGAATTGCCACTTTTAACCTCCGTAACAAATTTCAAAAACAGGTTTAAACACAAACGGTCTGGCACAGTTTGCTTCAAAACAAATTTTGAAAATATTGCCACTGACACCAAGTTTTATTTTTTGCAGACTTTTTTTGCCATTTATACAAAAATTATACGTTTTGTCATCTGCAAAAATTTTGAGCACAAGGTTTGAAAGGCTGAATAACTGCACGTTTTTGAGCACCTTTTTGCCTGTCACACCAAAGTCGCCATATTCACTTTGCCACACCTTTTGCAAAGGGCTGCCAAAAAACAAACCACTGTCGCTGACCTGCCCCACTTTTCCGTTTGAAACAAACAACAGTTTGTCATCTGCCACGGCAAAACAACAAACGTCCATTCCCCTTGCAAAACAAAGTTTATTTTTTGCAAAGTCATATATAACAACGGCATTGTTAACAAAATGGCCCTTTTCGCAACCGATTCGCCTGTTGTCGCAAAAGTCAAATTTGCAAGACAAAAAATATTTGCCATCAAAAAAGCAACTGGCGTTTTGAGTTGAGACAAACCTGTTTTTAAAGCCATCGCTCACACAAACGATTTTGTTACCGTCAAAAACAAAAATGCCATCGTTGTTGCAAAAAGCAATGCTGTCGCCACAAAGCGAAATTGAGTCTTTAAAAATTTCATCGTCAAATGAAAACACCTTTTGAACAAAAAAGTTTTGTGGTGACGAAGTTGCCGTTATTTTTGCAATTTTGTTTTTGCCAAAAACAAACATATCGTCGTTTAGCACAACCAGTTTTTTGGTTTCGCCAAAATTGTCGTCAAAGCGAATATAGTCAAAATTGCCACTTTCATTTATCCAAACGGTTGGGTCTTGCACCTTGCAAAAACGCAAAAGAGTTTTGTCTGTTTTGTCAATGCCAAAGATCCTTTCATAATACACAACGGCATCGCACAAGACGGGTACGTTGTTTATTTTTTCTACAACGTTGCCGTCCCAGATTTGCAAACCGTCGTCGTCAAACACAAGCAATGCTACCTTGTGGTTTTGCCTGAACTCCACCAGTTTTGGTTTGCCATTTACTTTTGTTATTTTTTGCCAGTCGGATGGATTTTGCAAAGACAAAACATTCAGGTCGTCATTTTCATCAGTCAATGCAAAAAAGGCTTGATCATCAATACAAAAAGAGCCGATTTGTTTTGCCGTTGGAAAAAAAACCGAGGCACTTAACCACGGCTGATCAAAACCAAAACCCTGTTTAAACGCCCCGTATTCTCCATCCGTATTAAAACAAACTTCGGCATATTTTGCAGAAATTTGTCCACACCTTTTTGCATTCATTCCACCAGAAAAATCGTCGAACACAAAAGCAAAACTTTTTGTTTTTGGTGTAACAAGTCTTTTTTTATAAAACACTAAATCCACCTCCTTCGAGGCAAAATGACCTGCGTGTTTTTTCGTGTTGCAACAAGCAAGGCATCTTTATATCTGCGTTCCCACATTAGTGCTTCGTCATAATTGCCGTTTACAAGGCAATATTCTGCACAAGTGCCATATGCCAAAACCCTGTCACTTACTTTAGTGCCACAAAAATCAAGATCATCAAAAAACTGTTTGTCTGTTGGGATAAAGGTATACGAAACTTCAAAACTGCCGTTTTGTATCTCAACGTGGTCAGGCAAACAATAATAGTCTACTTCGTTGCCGTTTTTGTCTTTTATGCCCCTGATTTCGAGCAGAGTTTTTTCAAAAGCAGTATAAGGAATTTCACCGTTTGTACTTGTTAACGTTTGTTTATGAAAAAGTGGGATATATTCGCAGGCAACCTCTTTGACAACAAGGTTTGCACACCTTGCAATAAGCCTGAGGTCGTGGTTGCTTTTTAACACAGACTGCACAAGCTGATTGTTTTCAGTCTGCATAAAAACACCTGTGTTGATGACGTCGTGCTTTTGCAACAAAACTGCAGTCAGTTCTGCAATGTCTCTGATTTTCATCAAATAAATCTCCTTTTTTTGTTTTAACCGGACGAACGGTGCAAAAATTCCTGACACTCTTCTATCCGTTTGTTTGCCATTTCTTTTATTTGCTTTTGTTGCAGCTGCTCGTTTTGTTTGTCTAATTCGTCAAGCAGTTTTACAATATGCTGTGTGCGTGTTGACAACACTTTGTCTATTGCACGGCAATCCAGTCTATCATATGGCAAAACCAAAGATAAGGTGTCTGGCTTTTGCCTTTTGTTGTGCACCTCGAACCGACAAAGTTTTTTGTCATAAACCACAAAATAATTTTCGTCAATTTCTTTTATTCTTTTGGCAATATCAAAAACGTCGTTTGTTATCATTTCTTTTGTCATAGTTTGCACCATTCGTTTTAGTTAATTAAGTTTGCTATTTTTCTGCAATGCCTGTGATTTGAGCTTGTCCGTTAGGTTTGTTGCAAATGAGGTCGGCATATTTAACGAGAGTTGCAGTATATACAGGTTTGTTTGCAACCTGACGGATGATTTTGCCGTCGTCACCTTCGAGCCAGCGCCAGTCGCAAAGCTGATGCAAGTTGAACTCGTTTGTATTGAGCACATACATTGTGCCTTGCGGTGCAAACCTGTCGCTCACAATAGGAATGCCATTGTATGAAATGGCTTTGTAACCACCTGCAAGGTTCATTACGTCTACGTTTGTGCGGTTTGCTGTGAGATATTCCTGATATGCTCGTTTTACGCCAAACGGACAAACGATAAAGTTTGCTGTGCTGCCAGAAACTTCGTCAAGATTGTCAATAACTTTTTGAATTGTAACGTCGTCGATTTTGCCGTCTTGTGCAACGTATGATTTTGGTTGAAGCCATTTGTTCTGGCTTTTGTCAATGCCATACAAAAGGTTGCCATCACCAAAAATTGCACCAAGACCAGTTAGTTCGTTGCCAAAACTGCCCTGAACTGTAAAAATGTTTCCGGCGGTAACAGTGCCACTTGCAATCGCATTGCCACTGACTGTAACCGTTTTTGTATCACGGTCGATTGATACTATGCGTCTTGATGACACCCCCGTTGTGCCACCAGATGCAGTAAGAATATCTACAACCATGCCCTCCATAAGGTTTTTGAGGTTGTCTACAACAACGTCGTTGCCACTAACTGAAACAACCGTTGCAAGTTTGCCGCTGCCATCGCCATACAACATGCGACCAAAGTTAAATTTGCTTGCTTTGAGCAAACCTTCCATTTCGCTGTTGAGCAAGTCTACGAATGCACCACTGTTGTTTTGCGATGCCCTGATTGCTTTGTCTGAAATTTCAATTGTGCCATAAAGGTTTTTGAGTGTAAGCACAAATTGAGCATAGTTGTTTTGTGCTGCAGTTGGCAAGTCGCCCGTTTCGGTGCCAGCACCAATGCCACCGTTAATGCCATAAGGTGCAAGTTTGCGAATTTCTTTGCCCCACACGTCGCTTGAAGTTTGTTCGATTGCTGCAAGCAACGGGTTTGCTTTTGTGTTGAGTTGATCTGAAACAACGCCAAGATAAAGTGTTTTCAATGCGTTTTCTGCACTTTTGAGAGTTACCATTTTTCCTCCGATAATTATTTAAAAAGTTTTTTTGCCAAGCGCCGATCGCGTCGATCT
>JAFVQA010000181.1 GCA_017505015.1 Clostridia bacterium | reverse complement strand
TCTACGCCTGTTTTAGAATATGCTCTTGTGCGTTCTACAGCAGTTTCTGTGCAGTTTGAACCACTGCCTGCGATGAGATAAATGCGACCGGCTGCTCTTTTTACGCTGTATTCCAACATTTTTTCTTCTTCTTCGAAAGTGAGTGTTGGAGATTCGCCAGTAGTACCGAGCAATACGATACCGTCTGTTTTATTTTCTACGTGAAAATCAATAAGTTCGCCAAGTTTGTCATAGTTAACGCTGCCGTCAGCGTTGAATGGTGTTACCAATGCTACGATAGAACCTTTAATCAATGAAGTTGCCATAATAAAAATCCTCCAAAATATTTACAGTTAAATTATTTTAATTTATTTTATGCATACACAGCAGTATACATTATTTTTAAAGTTGTGACCAATCGTCGTTTACATCGTTTGCAACGAGATCCTGATAAGTTTGTCGTTTAACAACAAGCTTTGCGTTGCCGTCTTTTACAAAAACAACTGCAGGTGTAGTTGCCTTGTTGTAATTGCTTGACATTGAATATCCGTATGCACCGGTTGTGTATACCACTATTCTGTCGCCTGACTTAGCAGGTGGCAACATTACGTCTTCAATAATCAAGTCGCCAGATTCGCAACATTTGCCGGCAATTGTCACCTTGTTTGTTTTTGGCTCGTTTTGTTTGCCAACAACATCGCAATCGTATTTTGCCTGATATAATGCAGGGCGAATATTGTCTGTCATGCCACCGTCTACAAAATAAAAACTTTTTGTAGGAATTTGTTTTGTAAAACCGATTGTATAAATTGTGCTTCCTGCCTCGCCAACAATTGAACGGCCAGGTTCGATAAGCAATTTGTTTATTGATACTTTTTGTTCGTCAAGTGCTTTGTGAACGTAGTCGATAAGCATTTTGCAAAGCTCTGCAGTGTCGATAGGCTTATCTTCGTTTGTATATCTTACGCCAAAGCCACCACCTATATTAAGTGTTAAAGGTGTGTTCCACTGTTTAAGTATTGCCACCATTTTGTCAACTGCAAGTTTATATGCATTTATTTCAAACACCTGTGAGCCAATGTGACAATGAATGCCATCGAAAACAACGTTTGCATCACCACTGAAATAACTCATGCAATCTGCAAATTCCTGACTGTCTGGCATCATGCCAAATTTTGACTCGAACAATGCAGTAGAAATATATTTGTGGGTATGTGCGTCTACGCCAATGTTAAGACGGAACAAAACTTTAACTTTTTTGCCAAGGTCTTTTGCAATTTTGTCAAGCAACACAAGTTCCTGATAATTGTCAACCACAACAGTGCCAATGTCAAGTGACAAAGCAAATTCAAGCTCGCTTTTGCTTTTGTTGTTGCCATGAAAATAAACCTTGTTCATGTCAAAGCCAACCTGCTGTGCAACGTAAAGTTCGCCACCACTCACAACGTCAAGACACATGCCCATATCTTTAACGAGTTGGATCATTCCTTTGCAAGAAAATGCTTTTGATGCATACAACACGCCTGTTTGGAACAAATCTGACTTGAAATTGTCGAGATATGCTTTAATTTTACTTTCCATTGCATTTTGGTCATACAAATAAAGTGGTGTGCCAAATTTGTCTGCAAGTTTGCCAAGTTGTTGGTGAGAAATGCTCATTTGTACTCCTATAAAAAAACGCCTGACAACAAATATCAGGCGCAATATATCAAAAATGACATAAAGTAAACTTTTAATAGCGCCTCTGCATTTTTGCAGGAGTGTTATTGGTGTTCCCAAATAACCCCACGAATTGCCCTGCCGAGCTTTTTCGTTCGGCGGTGATTGCCTTTCGCCCACTTCACAGATTGCCATCTCTGTGGGATACTCATCTGCACCGCTGCCTCTATCAATATTAAACTTCCATAATTATATTGCAAAAGCAACCGTTTGTAAATAGCATTTTTAAAAAAAATTAAATTTTTTTGAATATTTATGCAAAAATAACCTTTGTTGCCCTGATTTTTATTCATAAAATTTTCAAAAAGCATTTTATTTTGTAATTTGTTGTGCTATAATGCCGTTAATTTGAAAAATACGGGGTATTTTTTATGATAACTAAACTCAACGAAAACATACAAAAAATAGAAACAAGCCTTATTCGCCGTTTTAACGACAAGGCAAGAGAAAAAAATGCAGAATTGTTTTTGACACTTGGCGAACCTGCTTTTGACACACCAGACTGTGTTAAACAAGCTTGCATTAAAGCACTTGAAAACAAC
>JAFVQA010000180.1 GCA_017505015.1 Clostridia bacterium | reverse complement strand
ACGTTGCCTTTTTTGCTTTTGCGTTCTAACACATCTCCACCGCAATCAGGACATTTGTCAACAACTTTGTTTATGCTTTTTATATTTTGGCATTCAGGATAATTTTGACAAGCAAGATATTTGCCAAAACGACCTGTTTTTTCAAGCATAAAACCACCACATTTGTCGCAAACAACTTCTGTAACAACATCCGGTTGTCTTTCAACAAGGCTTTTTGTATTTTTGCATTCAGGATAGTTTGGACAAGCAAGATATTTGCCAAAACGACCTGTTTTGTAAATCATCATTGCCCCACATTTTTCGCACACAACGTCAGAAACTTCGTCACCAAGTTCCACCTTTTCGTTGCTGTTCATTGCAGACAAAATCTTTTTGTGGAAAGGACCATAAAAATCACCAATGATTTTTTTCCAGTCGTGACCTTTTGTTTCAATTTCATCAAGAAGTTCTTCCATATTGGCAGTAAACTCTGTGTCAACGATGTTTTCAAAATATTTTTCAAGATAATCTGTAACGACAATACCCAAATCGGTAGGAACAAGTGCCTTGCCTTCTTTTACAACATAAGTGCGTGTATACAAAGTTGCAAGTGTTGCTGCATAAGTGCTTGGACGACCAATTCCTTCTTCTTCCATCGTTTTGATTAGAGTTGATTCGGTATATCTTGAAGGTGCTTTTGTAAACTTTTGTTCTGGCTTGATTTCAACACACTTAAGTTCATGACCTATTTCAATATTTGGCAATTTTGCATTTTCTTCGTCGTCTTTTTCTTTGGCAACAACACCATAAATTCGTTGATAACCGTCAAAAACAAGGGTTTTGCCACTTACTTTAAAGCCATAAGCATCTGCCTTTATAACTGCAGAAACAGTGTCAAACTTTACAGGTGTTGACTGACTTGCCAAAAACCTTTCGTAAATGAGTTTGTAAAGACGATATTCGTTACGAGGCAACTTGTCTTGCATCATTTCTGGAGTAAGTTCAAGGTTAACAGGTCTGATGGCTTCGTGTGCATCCTGAATGTTCTTTTTAGATTTATATACGTTTGGTTTTGATGGAACGTATTGCTTACCATAATTAGCAGAAAGATAATCTCTTGCTGCATTTTGAGCATCGTCTGAAACACGAACAGAGTCAGTACGGATATACGTTACAAGTGCAATGTGACCCATACCTTTTACATCAATACCCTCATAAAGCTTTTGGGCGGTTTGCATTGTAACTTTAGATGCCATGCTGAGTTTGCTTGAAGCGTCTTGTTGCATTGTGCTTGTTGTAAACGGGGGCATTGGCTGAGAAAGCGAAGTACCCTTTTTAACGCTGTCTACAACAAACTGTTTGCCTTCTATTGCACTCAAAACGACATCTGTCTGTTCTTTGTTTGACAATTTAAACTTTTTGCCGTCTTTTTCGGCCAAAAGTGCTTTAAATTTTATATTTTTATCTTTATCGGTTGTTTTTTGAAGCAAAGCAGAAACTGACCAATATTCTTCTGGAATAAAGGCTTTTATTTCTTTTTCTCTGTCAACAATAATTTTAAGTGCAGATGACTGAACCCTGCCTGCTGACAATTTTCCTTTAATTTTTTTGCAAAGAACAGGTGAAAGTTTGTAACCCACAAGTCTGTCGAGAACACGTCTTGCCTGTTGAGCATCAACAAGGTTCATATCAATTTCACGAGGGTTTTTAATTGCCTTTTGAACGGCACTTTTTGTAATTTCGTTAAATTGAATTCTGTTTTTTGCTTTTGGATCAAGTTTAAGCACTCTTTGCAAATGCCATGAAATTGCCTCACCTTCGCGGTCCGGGTCTGTTGCAAGCCAGATTTCATCGGCATTTTTTGCTTCTTCTTTAAGTCTTTTAATAAGTGCTTTTTTGCTTGAAGTAATTATATATTCAGGCTCAAAATTATTTTCTACGTCAACGCCAAGTGCTTTTTCTGGCAAATCGCTGATATGACCGCCAGATGCATCTACTTTATAGTCACTGCCGAGATATTTGCCAATTGTTTTTGCTTTTGCAGGTGATTCTACTATCACAAGCTTCATTAAATAACCTCCATTGTCAATCTATAAAAATTACCGGCAGATTTTGTAACAACACCGTTAATTTCAAGAGTTGACAATTTAAAATTCAATTCTGTTATGCCCAGACCTGTTTGAGAAAGCAACTCACTGAAATGTTTTTGCCCTTCTTTTAACACGTTTATAATTTGTGTTTCGTTAAAATCAAACTGCAAAGTTTGTTTTGGCTTGTCTGGATTAAGCCCAAAGTCATCAAGAATATCTTTTGGTGATGTCACCATTGACCCTTGCAGACTTTTTATCATTTCATTAGAACCTAATGAAGAAAAACTGAATATATCGTTTGGAATAATATAAACGTTTTTTCCCTGATCAAGTGCATGATTCAAAGTTGTGTGAGTTCCGCTTTTTTGACCTGCCTCTACAATAAGCAAACCGTCAGAAAGACCGCTCACTATACGATTTCGCATAGGAAAATGATATGGCTGAGGCTTTTGGTCAGGATAAAACTCTGTTATAAGCAACCCTTCTTTTTGAATTATTTTTGCAAGTCCTCTGTGCTGTGCTGGGTAGATATGATTAAAACCACTGCCCATTACTGCAATCGTTTTTGCATTATATTCTATTGCAGCGTTATGCGCCGCCTCGTCAATACCAAATGCCATTCCACTTATTATAACAAAGTCGTGTGGAGCAAGTTGCTTGACAAACAACTCGACAACCTTTGCACCATAACCAGTGCATTTGCGTGAACCGACAACTGCTATTGAGAGTTTTTTTGTAAGGTTTAAATCACCCTTATAATACAATACTGTCGGTGGGTCTGGAATATCTTTTAATTTTTGTGGATAATCTGACGAAAAAATAGTAGTAACTTTTATTTCGTCTTTAACAAGGTTATTCACAATTTTGTTTATTTCTTGCTGATTTAACTTTTGCAATATTTTTTCATAAAGGTTTTCACTAACAACACTGCACGCAAGACTTTTTGTTCTTGAAAAGTTGTCAAACAAATCTTTGGCACTATCATATAAAGACAAAAGTTCAAGTTGTTTGTGCGAATATAATCCCTCTATGCTATTTAGCAAAATCAGCACTGATTCTTCAAACGAATACATTTTACATCCTGTATTTTCTGTCAAGCGACCTGTATTGAATTGCTTCTGCCACATGTTTTGACAAAATGTTTTCACTTCCCTCAAGGTCGGCTATTGTTCTTGCAACTTTTAAAATGCGATCTCTTGCCCTTGCACTAAGCTGAAGTTTTTCAAATGCATTTTGCATAAGTCGTTCGCCGTCTTTGTCGAGTTTACAATGTTTTTTAGTTTGCTGAACAGTCATTTGTGCGTTATTGTGAATTTGTGAATCAATGTATCTTTCGTTTTGAACTGCACGGGCTTTGTCAATGCGTTCTTTTACAACAACAGACGGCTCGGCAGTTTCTTCACTTATCAAATCACCGTATGAAACACTGTCAACTTCTACGTGCATATCTATTCTGTCCATAAGAGGACCAGAAAGTTTGTTGAGATATCTTTGTATTTGCATTGCAGAACATTTACATTGTTTTGTTCCACTGCCATAATTTCCACATGGGCATGGGTTCATACTTGCAATAAGCATAAAGTTTGCAGGATATGTAACCGTTCTGCTTGACCTTGCAACTGTTATGACTTTGTCTTCAAGCGGTTGACGCAAAGTTTCAAGAATATCACGTGAATATTCTGGCACTTCATCTAAAAACAAAACACCGTTGTGAGCAAGCGAAATTTCACCTGGCTTTGCATTAACTCCACCACCCGTAAGTGCGATTTTTGTCGTTGTATGGTGAGGTGAACGGAAAGGTCTGCGTTTTAAAATACCGTCGTTTCTGTCAAGTACACCTGCAACGCTGTGAATTTTTGCAACTTCAAGCGCTTCATCAAAAGACATTTCTGGCAAAATTGACAAAACTGATTTTGCAAGCATTGTTTTGCCTGCACCAGGTGGACCAATAAGAAGAATATTGTGACCACCAGCAACTGCAATTTCCATTGCACGTTTGGCAGTAAACTGACCTTTAATATATTTTATATCATATTGACTGTACTGAACGTCTGATTTGTTCCATTCTTTTTCCACAACAGGTTGCAAATCAAGCTGATTTTTGAAAAAAGCAACAACCTCTCTCAGCGAACCTGCCGTATAAACGTCAATACCATGAACGTATTTTGCTTCGCCTTCATTTCCTTTTGGAACAAGAGCTTTTTTAAAGCCCTGTTGCTTCATAGAGATAAGAAGTGGCAACATTCCGTTTACCGGTTGCAAAGAGCCATCAAGCGACAACTCGCCAAGCAAAACGAAATCCTGAAAAGTTTTGTAACTGATTTGTTCACTTGCAGCAAGAATTGACATTGCCAAAGGCAAGTCAAAATAAGTGCCCTCTTTTTTAACGTCTGCCGGTGACAAATTTGCAACGATTTTGATCATCGGATAATTAAAGCACGAATTTTTGATTGCTGAACGAACACGCTCCTGTGATTCTTTAACGGCTGTGTCACCAAGACCTACAATTGCAAACCCTGGCAAACCATGATGCAAGTCAACCTCTACGTTAACAAGATAGCCGTCAAGACCGTTGAGCGCAAAACTTTTTGCTTTTGCCAACATATCTTTTACACCTCTATCAAATTATTTTAAATGCTTTAAAGAGTTTTTTCAAGTATTTTTATTAAATATAAACAAAAAGCCGACAAAAGTTTTGTCGGCTTGTGATTTTTGAGGAAAAAAAAGAACCGATTGCTCGGTTCAATTTTTTTAAACAGATTCTTTAATCTTAGCAGCTTTACCTGTACGTTCACGCAAGTAATAGAGTTTTGCACGTCTAACTTTACCGCGTCTAACAACTTCGATTTTAGCTACTCTTGGACCGTGTACAGGGAATGTTCTTTCAACACCTACACCATAAGATACACGACGAACTTTGAAAGTTTCGCTGATGCCACCGTGTTTACGAGCGATTACAACGCCTTCGAAAGCTTGCAATCTTTCTTTGTTACCTTCAACTACTTTTACTGATACTTTAACTGTATCGCCAACGTTGAATTCTGGCACGTCACTTTTCAAGTATTCTTGATTGATTGATTGAATAATATCCATTTTGACTTTACCTCCATTATACTAAGCGTTCTTGTTCGTTGACAGAGGACCGCCCGAAGTCACTGATAAATAATATCATAAATTACAATTTATGACAAGCATTTTTTACAACAAATTTGTTTCGAATGCATTTTTTATATGATTGATTTTTTCATTTAAAATTTCTATCACGTCAAAACGTGTTTCTAATGAAAAAACCTGGTGTTCGTGAATAAAATATTGTGCCGTTTTTGATATATGCCATTGTTTTGGCTTGTTTACTGCCTCTCTTGGCAAACCAAAAGCCTCGTTTGAGCGTGCTTTAACTTCTATAAAAACAAGCGTTTTTTTATCAAGCGCAACAATATCAATTTCGCCCATTGGACAAGTGTAGTTGCGTGATATTATTTTATATTTTCGTTTGGCAAGATATTTTATTGCAAGATCTTCGCCATACAAGCCTTTAATCTTTGTGTTCATAAAAATTTTTTACAAACGTCCTGCGATGAATTGGACAAATGCCATGTTCTTTTATTGCGTCTATGTGCGCTTTTGTGCCATAACCTTTGTGTTTTGAAAAGTTATAAATTGGATAGTCTTTGTCATATTGCAACATCAAATTGTCACGATAAACTTTTGCAAGAATGCTTGCAGCAGCTATAGAATAACTTTTTGCATCACCTTTGATAATAGACACCGTTTGTACGTCACTATCTATCTTTACAGCGTCGATAAGCACAATATCTGGAACAACGCTCAATTTGTCAATACAGTTTTTCATGCCGAGTTTTGTGGCGTTTAAAATGTTTATTTCGTCGATAACTTTTTCATTAATAACTTCGATATGATAAGCTATTGCAACCTCTTTTATTTTGTCAAAAAGCAAGTTTCTCTTTTTTTCTGAAAGTTTTTTGCTATCGTTAATGCCTTCGATAATATTGTCAACTGGCATAATTACAGAAGCAACGACAACAGGTCCGGCCAATGGTCCTCTGCCTGCTTCATCAATGCCTGCAACCAACTTTTTCCCTTGAGAAATATACTCTTTTTCAAATTGCAACATGTCAATTTGTTCTTTCATCCGGCATCTCCAACGTAACAGGGCAAATTTTGCCTTTTCGAAAATCGTCTACAAGACCTTTAGAACATCTTTCCATATCAAAATCGCCACCACGAAGCAAAAAGCCACGTTTTTTGCAGATTTGTCTCATAATTTCTTCGGCATCGTCTGTTTGAGTGAGCGAATATTTTTGCATAAATTCTTTTGGATAAAGTTGCATCATGCAAAGAGCAAGTTCACGTGCAAGTTCTTCCTGATCAACAACCTCGTCTCTAATACTGCCAATAAAAGCAAGCCTCTGGGCTTTTTGCTGGTCTTTAAAGTCAGGAAAGAGTGTTCCTGGAGTATCTAACAATTCCATTCCGTTAAACAACCTTACCCATTGTTTACCCCTTGTAACCCCCGGTTTATTGCCTGTTATTGCAGATTTTTTGCCACAAACAGAGTTGATAAGTGTAGATTTGCCACTGTTTGGCACTCCCAACACCATAAGCCTTGTAGGAATAAACACTCCCTTTGCTTCAAACTTGCTTACTTTTGGTTTTTCTACCTTT
>JAFVQA010000179.1 GCA_017505015.1 Clostridia bacterium | reverse complement strand
TAAAATTAAATGCCCTTATAAACTTTCAAAATATGATATTTTGCGTAAATAACATAAAAAGTCTTTGTGAAAACAAAGGCTTTTATTTTTATAAAAAATTGATTATTTGCATAAAAATTCACAATTAAATTTTATATAAACTTTTTAATCGACAGGATATAGTATAGTTTTTTCTTCAATGGTTATACTATTTCTGTCGATATTTTTATGCAGTTTTAAGGCAAAAAGGTGCTTAATGTTTTTTATGATTTTAATAAAATTTTGTTGAGTATTGATATGCTAAAACTCTGCATTTTTGATAAAAAATGTAGCACAATTTGTTTGTCTTTTTGTCCAATTTTCTGTGTTTAAGAGAGTTGGCTTTTTTAATAGAAAAAAATAAGATAGGTGTTTTATGTTAACGCTAATCATTTTTGCCGTTGTGGCAATTTTTGTTTTTTTGTTGTTTTATTTGTTTGCAATCAGGCCAAATAAAAAAGGACTGACAAACGAAGCTATTCAAAAAGCAAAAATATTTATATTAAAAATATTGTCAGTTTGCCTTGTTACTGTTTATGCGTTCAGGTTGTTCAGCACAGACGTGATAAGGCAAAGCATTGCACTTGAACCAATACAGGCTCTGGCAGGTTTTTCGCCGGCAGGTATTGCGTTTATAACAATTTTGCGGGCACTTACCAACGTTGCAGTGATTGTTGCAATGATGTCACCGTGGTATAACCTAAAGTTTACAAAAAATCTTATGTCATTTTTTGTGCCAGCAGTGTATATTGCGAACGTTTGTGTGTTCAGGTGGAATATCCTCAGTTTTGTGGGTGCAGATGAGGCGTCAACTTTAAACTATCGCACTGTGCAGTTTGCACTTGAATGCATTTTAGTGTTGTGCATAAGTGCATTTTATATCTATGACAAAATTGTTCAAAAAGATTTCAAATTTTCTGTCAAACAACCTTTTTTAACGGTTGCAGGTGTGGTTGCAATGATGTTTGCAGTTTTGCCACTTGAAAGTTTGAGCACTTTGTTTGGTTTGCCAAATCTTGTTGCAGATGAATTCAGCTTTTTTCACAGAATACTGGTGTATTTTACATTTTTGTTGCCTGTAGCAATTTATTTTGCAACTAAAAACAAGCCGTATGCTGTTCGTGACTTTGTGCTTACTTTTCTGTCAATTTGTGGTTTTGTGACCTTTTTTTCGCTTTATGGCACAGATTTCAGCGTGTCAAACGTGCCTTTGCACTTGTGTCACACTGCAATAATTCTCATGTTGATAAGTTTTGTTTTCAAAAGCAAAAAGTTTTTTTATTTCAACTATTTTATCAACGTAATAGGTGCATTTATTGCAGTAGTCATTCCTGACGTTACGGCAAAATTTTTTGAGCCGGGCACATTGCAGTTCTGGTATAACCACGTTTATGCAGTGTTTTTGCCAATACTTGGCGTGGCGTTAAAAATATTTCCAAGACCAAACTTAAAAATGATGAAAAACGCAGTGGCAGTATTCACAATTTATTATGTTTTTGCTGCAATAATCAACACGTGGTTTGCAAATTTTGACCCAAGCGTAGACTATTTTTTTATGCGTGGCGACCACGTTCTTGAATTTTTTTCATTTGCATTTCCATTAAAATACAACTATATCTATACCTTTAATTTTGCAGGTTTGACGTGGACTGTATATCCCGTTTACTGGTTGGCATTATACGTTGGGTTTGTGTTGTTTACTTTTGCAGAATGGCTTGTTTATGTAAGTCTTTTTAAGGTGTTTGACGATTGGGGTTTGCTGTTCAACAAATATCAAATGCTAAAAATAGATATGATTAACCTAAAAAAAGAGATGCAGGGCAAAGACATTTTTCAACCACTTCTACCAAAAGGAGCAGATATGATTAAAATAGAAGGTTTTTCAAAAAAATATAGTGGAAGCAATCGATATGCCGTAAAAGATTTTAATCTGCAGGTCAATGCGGGCGAAGTGTTTGGCTTTATTGGTCACAATGGTGCAGGCAAGTCAACAACTATCAAGTCTTTGGTTGGCATTCAGTCAATTACAGAAGGAAAAATAGAAATTTGTGGTTTTGACATAGAAAAACAACCGTTGCAGGCGAAACTAAACGTCGGCTACGTTTCTGACAACCACGCTGTGTATGAAAAACTTACAGGTCGCGAATATATAAATTACGTTGCAGATTTATATCTAGTATCAAATGCAGACAGGCAAGAACGAATGTATAAATATACAGAAATGTTTGGTTTACAAAACTTTATTGATAATGAAATCAAAAGTTATTCTCACGGCATGAAACAAAAAATTGTTGTGATTGCTTCGCTGATTCACAACCCGAAAGTATGGGTTTTAGACGAACCATTGACAGGGCTTGATCCAACGAGTGCATGGCAAATAAAAGAATGTATGAAAGAGCATGCAAAAAAAGGAAACATCGTTTTCTTTTCATCTCACGTAATTGAGGTAGTAGAAAAAATATGTGACCGAATTGCAATAATAAACGGTGGCGAGCTTAAAGGGGTTTTTAATCTTAACGAACTTCGCAAACAAGGGCAATCGGTAGAAAAACTTTATCTTAGTTTTGTCGAAAATAATGAAACAAAAACATGGCAAAAGAGGAATAAATGTTTAGCAGAATAAAAGCTTTGACCTTGATGCAACTTGGCAACAAATTTAAATTCAGGCGGGTTGCTGACAAAAAGAATCTTGTGCTCAAATTATTTTTTAAAACGTTGAGTATATTTGCAACGGTTGCCGTAACTTTTTTGTTGCTTTACGTAATAAAAAACGTAATATTTTTGCCTGTAAATCGAACGACTTTTGTGTTTTTGCTATTTATCAGTCAGATTATTTCACTAATTGCTTGTTCTTTGGGTTTGGTTGAGTCTTTGTATTATGGCAAAGACAACCAGATTCTCATGAGTTTTCCTGCAAAACACCACGAGGTTTTTATAAGCAAACTTACGGTTTATTATATAAACGAACTTTTAAAAAACCTTTATTTTGTTGTTCCAATGTTTATAGCGTTTGGCTTTATCAATGGCATGGGTGTTTTTTATTACCCAAATGCAATGGTGCTCACTTTTTTGTTGTCTTTTATACCAGTGTTGCTGGGGTCATTGATTTCTGTTGCCATAATGGGAATAAAGCAACTTGCAAAAAGGGCGTCGTGGATAGGTATTATCCTGACGTTTGGCATAATGGTTTTGTTGTTTTGGCTTGCAAACGTTTTGATTGGCAGTCTTGAAAGACCAATACGACTCATTGAAGTATACAACGCTTTTGTTACTCAAACAGTTTTGTTTATGCAACGAATAAACGACTTTGCACTTGTATACAACAACTTTGTACAGACAGCATTTAATATAAACCTTGTTGCAAATTATCTCATTATTTCAGGTGTAATTATATGTCTTGCTTTGCTTGTGGTTCTTGTAAGCATGCCGATATATTTCAAAATGGCAAGTTTTGGCAACGAACACTCTGTTACAAAAAAGCACAAACACAAACAATCAAAAAGAAAGAGTGTTTTTCTGGCTTTGTTAAACAAAGAGTTCACCCTAATAAAACGCAGTGCAAATCAATTTGTTCAGGATTATATCCTGGTTGTGTCAATGCCACTCGTGCTTTATTTACTCAACGGTTTTTATTGGGCAATGGCACCGTCAGTTAACGGAATAGAAATGATTGTGGCATTCAATTTGTTTGTAAGTTTGTTGTTGCTCACCGCAAGTAACACTCAAACTGCATCGGCAATAAGTGCAGAAGGTAGCGAGTTTGGGTTGCTAAAAACGTCGCCAAGCGATACAAAACAGGTTGCATGGGCAAAAATGATTTCAAATTTTGCAGTTTCAACTTTGTTTATAGTTGCTTCTGTGCTTATGCTTTTTTTTGCAAAAAACGTAACTAAATATTATTTGTGGCAAACCGCAGTTGTGCTTGTGTTGATAAACAGTGGACATATTTTGTGGTCATTTCAGCTTGATCTTCGCAACCCACAATTTGCCGAATACAGTCAAAAAAAGGCTGGTGCAGAAAACGTAAACAAATCACGCTCTGTTGTTGCAGGCATGGCAATGGCTGTTATTGTTGCTTTGGTAACGGTATTTTTTATGATGATCGACAATTCTGCAAGCCCATGGTCAAGAATAATTGGCTTTTCTGCAGGCTTTTTTGCATTAAGGCTTGTTTTATTTATCTTTAATTTGAAAGTTTATTTCAGAGAGATAGAGGCGTGAGACAACTATGAACAAAAAAACAATAATAATGCTCACTGCAATCATTTGTGTTGTGTCAATAATTTTAGTCAGCATTTTTGGGCAAGTGCCAAACTTTCAGACAAATGTGCTTGTAAAAACAATTTCAATCGAAGGTTATCTTGACAAAAATGGCAATATAATTCCTTGCGAAAAAAACAACGCAGGCGAAGACATTATCTGGCTGGATAAGATAGAAGCAGGCGAAACGTCGATAGTGCTCAAATGGAAAATAAATCCAAATAATGCAAGCAATCCCGACGTGTATTTTTCAACTGGTATAGACGATGACAGCATTGTTGTCTCTGATCAGGGAATTGTCACTTTTTATACGTCAACACGCACAAATTGCGTTGTCACAATAAAAGCTAAAGATGGCAGTCTGGTTTTTGCCAGAGTAATCATTATGAAAAGAGTGTCAAACAACTCTCCCGATGGTGGAGTAGAACTTTAAAATAACGTGTATTTGAAAGAGTAGCAAAAGGAGGATAAAACTTGAAAAAAATAAAAAATTTGCAGTTGATTTTTGTCGCTATGCTCTGCATAAGTTTATCAACTTTGTTGGTTGCGTGCGGAGCCAAAGAGCCTGTAAAAATCAGCTTTGAAACAAACGGTGGTTCGCCCATTGCTCAAATAGAAATCGACGAAAATTTTCAAATGCCACAAAATCCAACCAAACAGGGTTTTACTTTTGACGGATGGTATATTGACCGAAACTTAACTACAAAATTTAACGAAACAAAAATTTATGAATATAAAGAATCGTTCACGTTATTTGCAAAATGGGCTGATATCCCACTTGACCAAATTTCAATAAGCACACCGGTTTTGTCAAAAAAAGGCAACGTTGTTTCGTGGCAAGAGGTAACTGTTACAGAAAATCTTGACGTGATATATTTTGTTTCTATAGACGACGGAGCATCGCTTGAATACAGTGCAAAAGCGTATCGTTAGATATGTTTACAACAGGTGAGCATACCGTTGCAGTATACGCAGCACTTGCATCAAACAATGCAAAAAAGTCACAAACAGCAACAATAAAAGTTGACGTTGTTGCGGTGGAAGACAATGTCGTTATAAACACAGGCTATGCAGGAACACACAGCACTCTGGCACAAGAGGGTGACCAAAAAGTTTTGGTTTTTTATATGGGGCTTAACGAACAAGTGAGCAATGCAACGGAAATTTTTGTTGACAGCCCAATTGTAGAAGTTGCAAACCCAAACAACGGAACAGGCAAGTTAATAAAGCCAAAATCTATAGGTGGACCGTTTGAATTAAAGGTGACTTCAACTTCTGGCACAACAACTTACAAGGCATACGTGCGCCCAAGAATAACAGGCTTTGCCGTTGAAAACAACAATATTGCAGACAGAGCAAAAACAAACTTTCAAAACAAAACGGACACAAGTTATAGAGTCGGCGTAGAAAACTCATTCAGTTTTAACACTCAAATTCTTGATGGTCAGGGCAACGTTATAAACAACAGACACGTTCCACTAGCAATCGAAATAAAAAAAGATGGCAACGTTGTAGAACAAGGTGAAAACACCTATCAAAACGATAAAGGTGTTCTTACATTCAACGATTCTTTTGTGGGTCAAACTTATAGCGTTTCAGTTGTTCCAAAATATTTTGCTTTTGCCGATGCAAACAATGTAAAAGCAACTACAATGGAAATTAGTTTTACAAAAGGCGTTAACGTTTATACAAACGAACAACTTAAAAAAGCCATTCAGGATTGTTCGATAGAAGAAATTACAATTCACGACACAATCGTTGCGCAATATAATGACGAGCAAAAACTTGATGGTGTAGACTATGCAAGACACGTCGATCCACGTTATTTCACAAAAGAAAACTATAAAAAATCTGCCAGTGTTTATGCACGTTATACAATTGCGGCTGACCCTGTAAAAACACTCACGATAAACGGCAACTATTTTGATATCGATGCTAAAAATCTGCCACGCCTTAAGGTAGAAAAAGGCAAAAACGACAATAAAAATGCAATGGACACAACAGGTTATCTCAACGTGAGAAAATCGGGTGATTATGAAATTTATGAGCAGGAATCAGGTGTGTTTGCTTTTGCTTCGTCAGCAAAAGATTTTAACGTAAACATAAACAATTTGCATATTACAGGCAACTGTGACCTTTCAGAAGAAGATATTGACTATGACAAGGTTGGCACAGATGAAGACATTGCACAACAGGCAAAAGCTTTTATTAAAAAGCAAAGTGGTTCGTTGCACGGCATTGTTAACACAGGCATCAATCTCAATACAAACAACGTGTGGATTCAAAACGTAATGCAAGGTTATCAGCTAAGGCACACGTCTGCACTTGCCGAAAATTATGAAAAAAACAAAATGATTACACAGGCAAACGTAAGTTTTACAAGGGTAGAAAACACCTTTTATTCTGCAATGTTTGTAGTAAATGCAAAGGCAATCGTTGACAATTCGCTTTTTACAAACACAGGTTCTGCAATTTTTTCTATTGCAGACGACTATCAATATGGCAGTGATACAAAAAACGAAACTTCTTATGCTACTTTTGATGCAACAAAATCAGGTGTTCCATATGACCCGGAAATTGTTGTTGATTCGTCAAACATATATGACAGCTGGGCAGTAGGCAACGAAGCTTATTACAGCACCGAGCCAGGTATGGGTGGTCTTGCGGTGCAACTTAAACAAACGGTAAACGGTGCATTGACTCAATTTGGCACAGGTCACACAATTACAAAAGGTGAAGAATTCAATTTTATTTTGCAATTTATCAGCGAAGTAAAATATAAAAAAATGAAAGCAACTTTTGTCAATGGCGAACAAAAAACTGTGCTTAACCGTGGTGCTTTATATGCCACAACTCAAACCGCAAACGATGCCCGTCTTGGTGTAATGGGTGGCAACTTTTTATATCCAATAGGCAAATATTCTGACTTTAACAACTACGTGACAATGGCAATGACTATGCCTGGCGTGAGCTCACCTGCAGATCTGGCAAAACCGCAATTTATAGCAATGGCAGTTGGCTATTCATTTGCAAATGATCTTGCAACTTTTGGCAAAAACAACGATAGAAAAATGCTCGAAGTTATTGCTCCGGATGGTATGGGAAAAGAAATTACTGCTATCGTTGAAGTTATGCCAGTTGCACGAAAAACAAGATGATTTATAATCCAGATAAAACAAAATTCAAATAAAAAAGCTTTCAATTATGCAAAAAACCCAACTTTTCAGTTGGGTTTTTGTTTTTTTGTC
>JAFVQA010000178.1 GCA_017505015.1 Clostridia bacterium | reverse complement strand
GTTTTATGGCAAAAACAGCAGTTTTTTGCCACAATATATAGAAATTTGCAAAATTTAATATAGTTTAGTGCGGTAAACCATATTTTTGAAAATTGAAAAATTTTAACGATTTTAAACCATTTTTAAGCAGGTGAAAACAAGATTTTTAAAAACTGAAAAACGCTCTCATCGCAGAATTTTGCAATAAAAATAGCCACTCTGATGAGTGGCTTTAAATTTGTTGTTTTATATTAAATTTCTAAAAGTTGTTTCCAGAATTCCACACCAATGTCAAGAACACTCATATCAAAGTCGAACTTTTCGTGGTGAAGTTTCATTCCGTCGCCTATGCCAAGGAAAAAATATACGTATGGACAAACGTTGGCAAAAAACGAAAAATCTTCGGCATGCAATACAGGTTCGTTAAGCAAATTGATGTCACACTTTTGAGCAACTTTGTTAAACAATTCTTCGTCGTTTTCTACCACAGGAAAACCATTTTGAATGCGAACTTCAAATTTGAGGTTATATTTTTCTGCAACTTTTTTTACAACGGCAGAAATTTCGTTTTGTAGTTTTGACTCCATTTCTTTAGACAACGCTCTTATGCTGCCACTGATTATTGTTTTGTCACTTGTTATATTGCGAAGGTTGCCTGACTCAAGTTTGCCAAATTTAAGAAGGCATTGTTCTGTTTTGTTGCACTCTTCTTCGAACTCATAAAGTTTAAGCAAAATTTCGCAAGCAGCACGCATTGTGTCTATACCCTTGTAATAGTCGGCAATGTGAGATTTGTCGCCATGCAAAATAACGTCGATATCGCAAACCTGCGCAAGCATTACGCCTGGTTTTGAATAGATTTTGCCTTTTTCAAGCTCTGGCCATACGTGCAAAGCAAAAATGTGGTCAAGGTTGAGCTTTTGCAACACGCCACTGCGCACAATGCTGGCAGCACCGTCATCGCATTCTTCGGCTGGTTGAAAAATAAAAGCTACGTTTTTGCCAAAACTTTTGCCTTGTTTTTTGCACTCATCTACATAAATAGCAACTGCAAGTGCCATTGCCGTGTGAGAGTCGTGACCACAGGCATGCATAAAACCATATCTTTTTGATGCAAAAGCAAGACCAGTGTCTTCAACAATAGGCAAACCATCGATATCAGCACGAACGCCAACTGTTTTTTCTTTCTCAAAATCGAAAAAAGCAACCGTTCCTGTACCTATTTCAAAAATTTTGCAATCAAGTTTTTTCAACACTGACAAAATATATTGTTTTGTTTCGAACTCGCAAAAACCAATTTCTGGAATTTGATGCAAGTCCATTCGCAACTGTTGAACTGTCATAAACAAAATACCTCTGTTTATTAAAATACAACAAAACCAAAAAGGTTTCAAGACCAAAAGCAAAAAAAGGCAGATTATATTTTATTTTTGTAATAATTTGTTGCTTTTTTTGTTGCACAGGTCTAAAATACAGTTGGAGAAATTTGTATTATGAATACTATACTTTGTATTTCAATTGCTTTTATTGCAGGCTTGCTTGCAACAAAAGCTATGAAAGTTTTTAACTTGCCTAACGTAACAGGCTTTTTGATTGCTGGTCTTATTATTGGTCCAAGCATTTTTGGCATTGTAAGTGGCGAACAGGTAGAAAGTTTTTCTATAATTTCTGACGTTGCACTTGGCTTTATTGCCATTGCAATCGGCATGGAATTTAAACTTGGTCACATTAAAGCACTTGGCCCAAAAATTGTGGTTATTACACTTGCACAAGCGTTTTTAGCGACAATTCTCGTTGACGTTGCACTTATTGCTTTTGGCGTTGACATTCCACTTGCACTCACACTTGGTGCAATTGCAGCAGCAACAGCACCTGCAGCAACACTCATGGTAATTAAACAATATCGTGCCAGCGGTCCTGTTGTAGAAACTTTGTTGCCTGTTGTTGCCTTTGACGATGCTGTTGGTCTTATGATCTTTTCTGTTTCACTTGCTCTTGCAAAAGTTTTTGCAACTGGTGCAGCAATTACACTCAACTCTGTGTTGATTGTACCAATGATAGAAATTTTTGGTTCTGTTGCACTTGGTGCTCTTTTGGGTGCTATGCTCTGGGCTTTGGACAAATGGTTTAAACTTGGCGCAAACAAACTCATTTCTGCCGTTATGACTGTGTTTTTGGCTATAGGTCTTGTAGAAATGATTGGCATTTTGTGGCACGTTGAACTTTCTGGTCTTTTGACTTGCATGATGGTTGGCGCAATATTCACCAACCTGTGTGTTGACGAAGGCGAAGTTCTTGCACAGACAGACAGCTGGACAGCACCACTTTTAATGTTGTTTTTCGTTATTTCTGGTGCACAACTTGACATTTCTGTTATCCCAGTTGTTGGTGTTATCGGTGGAATTTATATCGTAGCTCGTTCAATCGGCAAATATTTTGGTGCATTTTTGGGTTGCAAAATCACAAAAGCCAACCCTACCGTTACAAAATATCTGGGTCTTACACTTCTGCCACAAGCCGGTGTAGAAATTGGTATGGCTCAGGTTGCAATGGTTGCATTGCCTGCATTTGCACTTGAAATCAACACCATTGTTTTGTGCGCCATCTTTTTCTATGCAATTATCGGTCCTGTTATCACTAAAATTGCTCTTACCAAAGCTGGTGAAATCAGTGTTACTAAACGACAAAAATCTGTTAAAAAAGATTTGGTATAACAAAAACAAAAGACGGTCAAACGACCGTCTTTTTTATTGCCTTTTTAATTAATCTGTAAAAAACAAATTTGAAGTAATTAATTCACGGGTGAAAATTTCACTGCCTTTTATAAAATCGTTTTTATCAAACTCATCAATATGCAAAAGCCAATAGCAAATAAGATGAATTATACCACCCGACAAAAATTCTATGGTTGTTTGCAACGAATGTTTCAGCTTTTTATATTTGCCAACTTCCTGAACAAGCAAACTTATATAATGGTGCATTGTTCGTGTAAGCACGTCATACACAATGCCAGTATCACTGCGATAAAGTTCTGGAAAAATATCTTTTCGCACAGAACTTTCTTCTATAATCGTTTTTGCAAGCAAAACACAAAACTCAACAAAATCGTCAAAGCTATCAACCGGCATTATTTGTTGAGCAACTTTTTGTATGATTTGCCCGAGCAAACTGTCAATTGCATGGTCAAGCAAGTCATATTTGTCTTTAAAGTGTTTATAAAAAGTCATTCTGTTTACCATTGCTTTTTCGCAAATATCGCCAATGGTAATTTTTTCAAATGAAACGTCTTTAAGTAAATAAATAAGTGCAAGACGCAAATCACGTTTG
>JAFVQA010000177.1 GCA_017505015.1 Clostridia bacterium | reverse complement strand
GGGGTAAAAATAATAAGCGACGTTTCTTGTTTAAAAAGCGGAGATACACTTATTATCACTGCTCATGGTGCATCAAAAAATATATGGCAGTTTTGCAAATACAATGGAATAAAAATTGTAGATACTACTTGTCCTTTTGTAAAAGTGCTACACGATAAAGCCAGCGAATATTATAAAAAAGGTTATCAGATTGTCATCATTGGCAACAAAGAACACCCTGAAATAATTGGTGTAAACGGCTGGTGTGATAATTCTGCTATCATAACAGATGGTAGCAAAAAAATTGATTTAACTATGTTTGACAAGGTTTTTGTGTTGTTTCAAACGACTTTTAACGTAGAAAAAGTAGAAACAGCAATAGAAAATCTTGTTAAAGATAATAATAAAATACTTGAAATTTTTAACACTATTTGTTATACTACTACGGAGAGGCAAAAATCTGCCGCACAAATAGCATCACAATGTGATTCTGTCATTGTGGTCGGTGGCAAAAATAGTTCAAACACTCGACGTCTTGCAGAGATTTGTTCAAGATTGTGCAAACAGGTTGCAAGTATCGAAAGAGCAGATGAACTCAAAAATTTTGACTTTTCACATACAGAAAATATAGGTATCATAGCAGGAGCGTCAACTCCAAGTGAGTTGATTGAGGAGGTTTTAGCAAAAATGGCTGAACAAACTAAAGACAACAACATCGAAACTGTCATGTCAGACAAAGAACTTTTCGAAAGTGCAATCGAAAACTTCAACAGAAAGTCTTTGAAAAAGGGTCAAAAACTCAAAGGCAGAATCACTTTTATCAGTGATGCAGGTATCAACCTTAACTTTGATTTCTCTAAAAAAGAAGGCTTTATCCCTAACGACGAAATCGCTTTGGATGGTGATTATCAAGCCGTAAAGGCAAATCTTAAAGAAGGCGAGACAATTGAAGTTGTTGTTTTGTCTGCTGATAAAGATATTATCCTTTCAAGAAAAGCTATCGAAGAATTGTATAAAGACGATGCTTTGGTAGAAGAAATCAAACAAGGCAAAGAATTTTCAGTTGTAGCAAACAAAGCCGTTAACGGTGGTTTGCTTTCAAAACTCGGTAGCTACACAGTATTCGTTCCAGCATCACAAATCCGTTCTGGTTTTGTAAAAGATTTGTCAAAATACGTTGGCAAAAAACTCAGATTGGTTGCTCTTACTGACGGCATTGACGACAGCAAGAGAAAAATCGTTGCAAGCCAAAAAGTTTTGATCGAAGCTGAAAAGAAAGCAAAAGAAGACAACTTCTGGTCAAATATCGAAGTTGGCGAAATCGTAGAAGGTCAAGTTGTTAGATTTGCATCATTTGGTGCTTTCGTTAACGTAAGAGGTTTTGATTGCCTTGCTCACGTAAGTGACTTGTCTTGGACATCAATTAAAGACCCAGCAGAAGTTTTGGAACTTAACAAAACATATGAATTTGTAGTTCTTAAACTCGACAGAGAAACTAACAGAGTTTCTATTGGCTACAAACAACTTTTGCCAGATCCATGGCAAATCGCGTTTGAATCTTTCCCAGTTGGCAGCGTTACAAAAGGTAAAGTTGCTCGCATCCTTCCATTTGGTGCATTTGTAGAAATCGCTCCAGGTGTTGATGGTTTGCTTCACGTTTCTAACGTATCATGGGAATGGGTTGACGATATCAAAAAAGTTCTTAAAGTTGGCGACGAAATTGACGTTGCAATTACAGAATTCAACCCAGAAAACAAACGTGTTACTTTGTCAAGAAAAGCTACTATGGAACAACCACAGGAAGCAAAAGCAGACAAAGAATAATTGTATTTTAAAACCTCTCGAAACGAGAGGTTTTATTTTTTGATTTGTCAACAACTTTATTTGCAAATACTGTTGACAAATTGCGTTTTTTTTCATATAACATTAGTAGATAAAATATTCGGTAGGTAAGGCTACCACAGGGATACGGATTGCTACCGCAGAGAAGTGGAGACACTTTGAGTTGGTCAGCAGGATATGTCGAACGCAAGGCATAACCTAATGCAGTTTCATCGCCCTGTGATGCTAAAGCTTGGACGATGATATATCAGACCTTTTGGTTTTTAGCCTTGTCATTGTTCATCTGTGGCAAGGCTTTTTTGTTACCAAAAGGAGGGGCTTGATGAAAGAATTATTGACTTTGCTCGAAGACAATCAAATAGACGTGCTTAAAGATATTCTTACTCAAGAACAGGCAGAAGATATTTCAGAATTTTTGTCTCTAGTGCCCGAAGATTCTATGGTAGATGTGTTCAGACTTTTGCCAAAAAAACTTGCGTTGGATACTTTTATTGAAATGGAAGTTGAAAACCGCGAAGTTTTGGTAGAAAAATTGTTTGAAGAAAAATATTTTATTGATCTTAAACCATTGCTGGCAGAAATGGAACCGATTGACCTTGCAGACTTTTTTCAGGAAATTCCAA
The DNA here is from genome assembly GCA_017505015.1 of Clostridia bacterium. Taxonomy (GTDB): domain Bacteria; phylum Bacillota; class Clostridia; order Christensenellales; family CAG-314; genus Heteroclostridium. The sequence continues at coordinate 2,487 of JAFVQA010000177.1, read as the reverse complement.
AAGGACAATTGCCATTCGTTTACAGACTTTTACCAAGAGCTCTTGCAGCAGATACTTTTGTCGAGCTTGATAGTGACTTGCAGGAAATTTTGATAAGAGCATTTAGTGATAAAGAATTGCAAGTTATGATGGACGAATTGTTCGTCGACGATGCGGTTGATATTATTGAAGAAATGCCTGTAAATATCGTGGTAAGAATGCTTAAACACGCAGATAAAGAAACGCGTGAAACCATCAACCAGATTTTAAAATATCCAAAAGATAGTGCCGGCAGTATTATGACTGTCGAATACGTGCGTTTCAGTAAAGATTATACCGTTGCACAAGCATTTGACAAAATTCGCAAAACAGGCATTGACAGTGAAACTGTTTATACTTGTTACGTAACAGATGACAAGCGCGAACTTTTGGGTGTAGTGAGTGCCCGCGCTCTTATGCTCAATAGTATGGAGACAAAAATTGCAGACATTATGGAAACAAACATTGTGTCTGTCGAAGTTGATACTGACCGAGAAGTTGTAGCCAACGAATTTGATAAATATGACTTTTTGGCTTTGCCTGTTGTTGACAAAGAAAATCGCCTTGTTGGTATCGTTACAATCGACGACGCGATGGATATCTTGCAGGAAGAGGCCACAGAAGATATCTCTAAAATGGCCGCTATCACACCAACAGACAAACCTTACCTTAAAACAAGCGTATGGCGTTTGTGTTGGAACAGATTGCCATGGTTGCTGTTTTTGATGATTTCAGCCACTTTTTCGGGTATGCTCATTGAGGCAAATGAGGCTACTTTAGCCTTCTCAATCACTCTCACGGCTTCTATTCCTATGCTTATGGGCACGGGTGGTAATGCCGGTGGGCAGGCATCGGCAACAATCATTCGTTGTCTGGCAATAAGAGAGGTGGAGTTTGGCGATATTTTGCGAGTTTTGTGGAAAGAGTTTCGTGTTTCAATTTTGCTTGGTGCAATTTTGTCTGTTTTCTGTTTTGTAAAACTCATAGTTATCGATGGGGTTGGCGATCAGCTTGGAATTGCATTGGTTATTTCAATAGCAATGTTTGCAACTGTTATTTTATCAAAAATAGTCGGTTGTTCATTGCCATTATTGGCAAAAAAACTACATCTTGACCCTGCAGTTGTAGCAAACCCATTTATCACAACTATCGTAGACGTTTTGTCACTTGTTATCTATTGCAATATTGCAATGGCATTGCTTTAATTAAAAATATTATAAAAAAGACCACTCAAATGAGTGGTCTTTTAATTTTTTTATCCAAAAAAACTGCTGTATAGCAGGTTTTATATTTATATCTTAAAAAATATCTGTTTAGGTCGACATACTTTATTCAAAGCCATTTATCATAAATAGTTCAATAATAATTTACATAAATTTTAAAGCCCTTATAAATCAATTTTGACTGTTTTTTTCTTTATGTTGTTTACAAAATATAAAGTTGAACATTATTTTTGATTTTTTTCCATTCTTTGCCAGTTAATAAATGCATACAAGTCATTTATCAAAAACACAACGAAACAAGCAACCATCTGTGCATAAGCAACGTTTTCAATCGCAGCAAGAACCCACAAAATTATCAGAACAACGTCATTCATTGCATAACCAACTGCATAATAAGGGCTTCGCATAAAAGTGAGATATGCGGCAATAAAACTTGTTGCAATAGACACCGTGCTTAATGCAAGGTTTGCATTGTTTAACGCTTTTAATATAAAATAAAAAATAAACGTTACAACTATTGTCAAAAATATCATAACAAAATATTTTTTTCGTGTCATTTTTTGTATTGCTACTTGCTTTGTTTCTTTATATGGATGTTTTAACCAAGAAACAATGGCACAAATTGCTGCCGGCGAAGAAAGACACAAATATGTTATCATTTCGCCATAATAAGTAAAATAAAAAGATATTATGCCATATAAAACAGAAAAAATGAGAATGAGTACCTGACCAAAAACAAAACCTTTTGCACAAAAAATAAGGGCAGTAATACCAATAATACAAGCAAAAATTGTAATAATGTTTTGATCTGGCACTAAAAGATAAGATACCGTTAGAATTAAAAGAGAAGTTATCCACAAAAACCATTCAAATTTTGTCAATTCTTTAAAAATTTTCATAAAACCTCAAAAAAAAACAGCACTCGTAATTTGCACATCTTCAAAGACCTAACGATATGCTAACGAATGCTTTCATTCTACCCGGTGGCAGTAAATATTATTATATATAATGATAATAAGAAAACAACTTTCCGTCAATAAAAGAAAGGGAGATAAAAACAAAAAACCGTTGAAACTAATCAACGGTTTTTGTTGGTGGAGAGGGGTGGATTCGAACCACCGAAGTCTCGGACGGCAGATTTACAGTCTGCTCCCTTTGGCCACTCGGGAACCTCTCCAAAAAAAAGTGGAGCTGGTGATCGGAATCGAACCAACAACCTATTGATTACAAATCAATTGCTCTGCCT
>JAFVQA010000176.1 GCA_017505015.1 Clostridia bacterium | reverse complement strand
TTTTGTTTTTTGGTTTTGCTTTTCAAAAAATGGAGCAGGTGGATTTTTTTCATCTTGTATAAGTAGTTGGATAGAAAATTTAAAAAATATTTTAAATGCAAAATTATCAGTTCATTGCCCACAATGGCTGGTTTCTTTTGTGACAGAAGTTGTTATTGAGGGTGTTGGTGCAGTTGCAAAATTTTTGCCACAAATTGTTTTGCTGTTTTTCTTTTTGGGTCTGTTGCAGGATACGGGATATATTTCGTTCGTGGCGTTTGCATTTGACGGCTTAATGTCAAAAATAGGGCTTGATGGAAAAAGCATTTTTACATTCTTGCTTTGCTTTGGTTGCAATACTTCTGCGGTTGCAACTTCAAAAAATTTGCAAAATAAAAAATATCAAAAGCGCACTTTATTACTTTCACCTTTTGTGCCGTGCAGTGCAAAAATGCCTGTTTTTCTCACGATTCTGGCTTTAGCAACACCTGTTTTCAAGGGTTGGCACGTCATTGTGATAATTTGCTTATATTTTATCAGTATTGCAGTGATGTTTTTTGTGGCAAAACTGTTGAGGGTTGCAGATGACAATGATCAGAATTTTGTTTTAGAAATTTCGTCTTTGCGTTTTCCGTCATTAAAACGGGTGTTAAAAACTTTGCATAAAAACACAAAAGAGTTTGTTGCAAGACTTGCAGGAATGCTGTTTTTGTGCATGGCAATAGTTTGGGTTGCAAAAAGTTTCAACTTGCAGTTTGAGTTTTTGCAAAACAACCAGATAGAAGATTCAATTCTGGCAAGTGTGGGCAAAAGCGTGTCGTTTATTTTTAAACCTATTGGGCTGAACGATTGGAAAATTTGTGTTTCACTTTTGCTTGGTATCACCGCCAAAGAGGTTGTTGCTGGCAGTCTGGTTTTGCTTTTTGGTTCGTCTTTCGGTGTGATAACGTGGCAGCAAGTCGTTGTGTTTTTGTTGTTCACCTGTTTGTATATGCCGTGTGTATCTACAATGGCAATGATAAAAAAAGAATGTGGTGCAAAAGTTGCATTGTTTTCGGTGGTGATAAACACAGCTGTTGCATATGCGATTTGTTTTGTTTTTTATAATTTCAGTCTTGTATTTGACAAAAACGTTATTTTCGGGTGCGTTTTGTGCATTTGTGTGGTGTTTGTTGCTTTGTCGCTTGGTTTTGTGCTACAATATAAATGCAAAAAATGCAAGAGGTGCAAATTTGAAAACTTTTCAATGTAAAAATAACGGCATTTTGTTGTCGCAATGCATTGCAGACAACAGCACGTTTGGATATTTTAAAATAAAAAAACTCATTTCAGGTGGCGAAGTTAAAATTAACGGAAAACGCACCAGACAAGACGTAAACCTGTCTGTTGGCGATGAAATTATCGTTTATGCAGACGATAAGACAATCGAACTGGATATTGTTTTTCATGACGAAAACGTGCTTTTTATAAACAAACCGGCTGGTATCGAGGTTCAAGGGTTAAAGTCATTGGAAAGCATGGCAAGACAGGCACTTCGCAACGACCAGATAAATGCATGCAACCGCCTTGACAGAAACACAACGGGCATTGTTTGTTTTGCAAAAAATGAAAAAAGCTATAACGAACTTTTACGTTGTTTCAAACATCATTTGTTAGAAAAAACTTATCATGCAATGGTTTTTGGTGTGCCAAAACAAAAACAGGCAAGACTTTGTGCATTTTTGTTTAAAGATGCCAAAAACAGCAAAGTTTTTATTTCATCAGTTAAAAAGAACGGATATCTGCCAATAGAAACCACTTATAGGGTTATTGAAGATTTTGGCAATCACTCAAAGTTAGAAATTGGCCTTGTGACTGGCAGAACACATCAGATAAGGGCGCATATGGCGTCAATAGGGTACCCTGTGCTTGGTGATGGCAAATATGGCACTAACGAAATAAACAAAAAGTTTGGTTTTAAAACACAGGCATTGTGTGCCGTAGAATATAAATTCAGGTTTGAAAATACAAGTTTTTTAGGTTATCTCAACAACAAAACGATAAAAATAAAAGCACCGTTTTAAAACGGTGTTTTTTGTTTAAATATTTGCGAAAAATGCTTTTATTTTGCATTGTTGTTTGCAAAAAATGGTGTTTTTTTCTTGCGTTAATTGAAAAATTGAATTATAATGCTAAAGATACTATGGAAATTATAGGGTGAAGTATGGTAAGACATATAGTATTGTATTTTTTGAAAGATAAAAGTCCAGAGTCAAAAGAAGCTCTTAAACAAAAATTTTTGTCTATGAAAGGCAAAATAGAAGTGCTTAAAGACATTGAAGTTGGCGTTGACTTTATGCAAAGCTCACGCAGTGCCGACGTGTCGCTCACTTGTCTTTTCGAAAGCAAAAAAGACCTTGAAATTTATGCAGAACACCCTGTGCATCTTCCTGTAAAACAATATGTTCAACAAGTTGCAGAAAGATCAATTTCTTGTGATTACGAAATATAACGAGGTAAATAATGAAAAAACTTTTATTGCTTGCAATGACTTTTGTTATGATGTTTAGCTTTACTGCTTGTTCTGGCGGTAGCTTTTTGAGTGAAAAAGACATTCTCGACGTAACAACAAACCCAGAAGTAACAATTACACTTGAATATGACCTTGACGATGGTGATGGCGTTCGCGAAGTAGAATTGGTTTTTGAACTCTTCTACAACAAAGCACCAAGCACAGTTGCAAACTTTATCAAACTTGCAAAAGAAGGCTATTACAACGGCAAAATCATCGACGATGCAGTTATCGAAAATGGTGCTGGCAAACTTTCATACATTTCAGGTGGCAGATACGACCTTGATGAAAACGGCGAAATTTTGGATGACAAAAAGAACTACAGCATCAAAGGCGAATTTATTGCAAACAAATGGGATGCAAACGATTTGACTCATGAATATGGCTCACTCGTTATGGACAGAGACCTTGGCCCAGGCGCAGCATTTGACACTGCATCTACAAGATTCTACATCACTCTTAACGAAAGCGTAGAAAGAAACCGCAACTATTGTGTATTTGGCAAAATCAAAAGCTCAAAATATTCAATCAAAAAATCAGGCGAAGACCAAGTTTCATATCCATCTGCAGATTCACTCAGCGAACAATTCAGACAAGACATGTTGGATGTTGATACAGAAACTAAAAAAGTTTCAAATGCAGACCTTGTTTTGTCAAGAGCACCAGAACACAACATCGTGTTTAAATCTGTTGTAGTTGACGAAAAAGGCACAGACTATTCAAAAGCAAAAGTTGCAAAAGCATAATTTAACAAAAAAAGACAAATCCACCCGAAAGGGTGGATTTTTTCTTGTCAACAAAAAAACTAACTTTAAATCAAGGCTGGTTTTCTTGACATTTTTTTAGTTGTATTTGATAATAAATATGTATGTTGAAAATTTTATTTGTAGACCCATATTCTGTTGGTGCAGAAATAGGGCTGGAAGCAGGAGATGCAATCACTCATTTCAACAATGAGCCGGTTGTTGACATATTAGACTACGAATATTTCGAAGGGCAAGAAGAGTTTTCGCTGGGCATTTTGGCAAAAACAGGCGAGAACGTTGTTGTTGATATCGAAAAAGACGTAGACGAAACACTTGGTCTTACCTTTGAAGACAAGTGCTATCTCACGCCAAGAGCATGCAGAAACAAATGCATTTTTTGTTTTGTGGATCAGCTCCCAAAAGGCATGCGAAAAAGCCTTTATTTTAAAGATGACGACTGGCGAATGTCTTTTGCTGCAGGCAGTTACGTTACTTTCACAAACCTTACAGAAAGCGAAATTAACCGCATTTGCACAAAAAAATTTTCACCGCTTTACGTTTCGGTTCATGCAACTGACGACGTTGTTCGCAGAAATATGTTGCAAAACCAAACTGCATCGTCAATTTTGCCACTAATGCAAAAATTTGGTGACAGTGGCGTAAATATGCACACTCAAATTGTGCTTTGCCCAGACGTTAACGACAAACAAATTTTGCAAAAAAGTCTTGACGATTTGTTTAACATGTATCCAAAGGTTCAAACTTTATCTGTAGTTCCGGTTGGTCTCACAAAATATCGCAACGGGCTTAAAGACCTTAAAATGGTTGACAAGCAAATTGCATGCGAAGTTTTGGATATGGTCGAGGCATTTGCAGAAAAATGTTATCAAAAAACAGGCACTCATTTCGTTTATTGTTCAGACGAGTTTTATATCACTGCAGAAAGACAAATTCCGTCTTATGAATATTATGAAAATTTTGCACAGATAGAAAACGGCGTTGGTATGCTTGCAAAATTCAAGCGTGAGTTTGACGAGGGTGTTCAGGTTTTTTTAAGGGCAAAAAACAAAAAGTTCACACTTGCAACAGGCGACTCTGCTTTTGATTTTATTAGCGAGCTTACAAATACTTTAAAAGAAAAATTCGGTTTAAAAGCCGATGTTATACAAATTAAAAATCAATTTTTTGGCGAAAGCGTTACAGTCAGTGGGTTGCTTACTGCACCTGACATTTTATATACGCTTGAAAGCCAAAACGTTGGTGACGTTTTGCTTTTGCCAAGGTCACTTTTGAGAGAGACTGAAGACGTTTTTCTTGACGGAATGACTTTGGATGAGTTTAAGAAAAAAGTGGGCAAAAAGGTAGAAATTGTCGAAAATGACGGTTTTGATTTTTGTGCTCATATGCTGGAGGGTGATTTTTAATGGCAAGACCACTCGTTGCCGTAGTAGGCAAACCAAACGTAGGCAAATCTACGTTTTTCAACAAAGTATCAGGTGACAAAAAGTCAATTGTGTTTGATACACCTGGCGTAACACGTGACCGCATTTATGCCGACGTAGAATGGTGTGGTTACAAGTTTACAATGGTGGACACAGGTGGTATCTCACTTGGCGAAAACGACGTTATTTCACGTCACATTCGCAAACAGGCGCAACTCGCAATGGAAATCAGCGACGTTATTTTGTTTTTTGTTGATGGCAAAACTGGCGTTACGTTAGAAGATTATGACGTGGTTGACCTTCTTCGTCGCACAAACAAAACAGTTTTGCTTGTAGTAAACAAAATAGACAACTTTCCTGCAGAAGATTTGTCAGATTTTTATTCTCTTGGCATTGGCGAACCAATTCCAATTTCAAGCGAACATATGAAAGGTGTTGGCGATCTTCTTGACGAAGTAGTTAAAAATTTTGACGAAACAGCCAAAGAAGAAGATGACGATGACGTTATCAAAATTGCAGTAGTTGGCAAACCAAATGCGGGCAAATCTTCATTGGTAAACAAACTGTTGGGCTTCGAACGCACAATAGTTTCAAACATTGCAGGCACAACACGCGATGCAATCGACACTCCTTTTGAAGTTGACGGTCAAAAATATCTCATTATCGACACTGCAGGCATTCGCAGAAAACGCAGTGTGGAAGACAACGTAGAATATTACAGCGTGTTAAGGTCTTTGGCTTCTATTCGCAGGGCAGACGTTTGTCTTATCGTGCTTGATGCTGCCGAAGAATTGTCAGAACAAGACGTAAAAATTGCAGGTTACGTTCACGAACAGGGCAAACCTTCTATCGTTGTAGTAAATAAATGGGATCTTATCGAAAAAGATACTTTCACTGTAGAAAAATATAACAAAAAACTTAAATGCGACCTTGCATTTATGGATTATTTCAAATCACTTACAATTTCTGCAAAAACAGGTCAAAGGGTAAACAAATTGTTGGATATGGTAAACTACGTTTATCAAAAATCAACTTTGCGTGTTACAACAGGTGTTCTCAACGACGTTATTACAGATGCTACTCTTACTGTTGAGCCACCTGCAAAAAAAGGCAGACGACTTAAAATTTTGTATGCAACTCAACCAACGGTTCAACCACCAACTTTCGTTATTTTTGTAAATAATGCCGAACTTATGCATTTTTCTTACAAACGTTATCTCGAAAATTGTTTGCGTCGTGCGTTTGGTTTTGATGGAACTCCAATAAAAGTTATCATCCGCAGTAAGGATGAAAAAGAGGCTTGATTATGATTATTTTAGATTATTGGTGGCAGTTGCTTGTTGGTGCTTTGCTTGTATATTTTGTTTGCAACACAAACTTTGCAATTCTTATTTCAAAAAACATAAAACACAAAGATATACGCACAGTTGGCAGTGGCAACCCTGGCACAACAAATATGATTCGTGCGTTTGGTTTTAAGTGGGGTGCTTGCACTTTTGTTCTCGATGCAACAAAAGGCGCTTTGTCTGTTGCTCTTGGTCTTATTTTGTTTGGCAACATTGCAGACAATTACGTTATCACAAGATTTGCAGGTTATTTCTTTGCAATGAGCGCAATTCTTGGTCACGTTTTTCCTGTTTGCCTCAAATTTAAAGGTGGCAAAGGCTTAGCAACAACAATAGGTGCATTTATGGTGCTTGACCCATTGTGGACAGGCATTTTCCTTGCAACAGGCGTTATTTTGCTTGTTATCTGGGATTATATGAGTGTTTTTGCATTGTTTTTTGCAACTTCTTTGCTTGTAAAAAACATTATCGCAGTTGTAAACGATGCACTCATTTCTGCAAGTGGCGTGGCATTTGCGTTTATCATTGCAATTGCAGTTGTATGGACAGTTGTTATCGTTGCTCACCGCAGTAATATCAAAAGATTGTTTACTGCATGCGAAAATAAAACGGGCATTCACAAGCTTTTCAAAAAGAAAAATAACGGTTAATAAAAACGGTGTCAGTCGACACCGTTTTTTTTGTTCTAACAAACAAAACTCTTTCATATATTTTAGCAAAGATTATATGGGGAGGAAAAGCGTGAACAATTTTGATATATATGCAGACGTTGCAAAACGAACAGGTGGCGAGATTTATCTTGGTGTGGTCGGACCTGTTCGCACGGGCAAATCTACCTTCGTTACACAATTTATGCAACAGGTTGTTTTGCCAAACGTAACAGACCAAAATGAAAAACAAAGGGCGTTAGACACGTTGCCACAATCTGCCGATGGAAAAACGGTAATGACTTCGCAACCTAAATTTGTGCCTGACAACGGTGTAGAGGTTAAATTTGACGATCAGTCAAAAATTAAAATAAGGCTGATAGATTGTGTGGGATATATGGTAGAAGGTGCTCTTGGTTGCAATGAAGACGACAAACCACGCCTTGTAAAAACACCTTGGTCAAACGAAGAAATTCCTTTTGAACAAGCTGCAGAAATTGGCACCAAAAAGGTTGTTTGCGAGCATTCTACCGTTGCTATAGTCGTTACAAACGACGGCACAATTACAGAAATTGGCAGAAGCAGTTATATCCCTGCTGAAGAAAGAGTTATATACGAACTTAAAGCTTTGGGCAAACCTTTTGTGGTCGTGTTAAATAGCAAAAATCCAAACGACGAACAAACACAAAAACTGCGTGTTGCCCTGCAGGAAAAATATGGCGTTTGTGTTTTGGCAGTTGACGTAAAAAATATGGATAGTGCCGTTATAAGCAACGTTATGGAAAATTTGCTGGCAGAGTTTCCTTTAAAAAGCATAAAAATAAATTTGCCAAAATGGATGCGAACTTTTGAGCCGACAAACCCTGTTATTCAACAAATAATTGGCGAAGTTCTGCAAAAAACAAATGACGTCAAAAAAATGAAAGATTGCGACGTTTTGCAAAATCTGTTTGAAGATTCACAGGATATCTGTCCTTGCAAAGCAGTGATTAAAAATATGGGTCAGGGCGTGGTTGAGTGCGAAGTTGAGCCAAAACCACAACTGTTTTTCACAATGCTCAGTCAACAGGCAGGCGAAAACATTTGTGACGAATATAGTCTTATGCATTATATAAAACGTCTGTCTTATGCAAAAACACAGTTTGACAGGGTGGAAAAAGCGCTTGAAATGGTGGATCAAAACGGATATGGAATTGTTATGCCTGAACAAAAAGACATGGCGCTTGAAACTCCGCAGATTTTCAAGCAAGGCGCACAATATGGCGTAAAACTAAAGGCAAGTGCACCAACTTTGCATATAATGAAGGTAGACGTAAACACAACCGTTGCACCAATTGTTGGCAGCGAACAACAATGCGAATATATGCTCAGTTCTTTCCAGGAAAACCCCGAACAAATCTGGGATACAAATATGTTTGGCAAAAGAATGTCGCAACTCGTTCAGGAAAGTTTGTGCAACAAATCTGGGGCAATGCCACAAGAAGTGCAAAACAAACTGCGAAAAACAGTTGGCAGGGTTATAAACGAAAACAAAGGTGGTTTGCTTTGCATTTTGCTTTAATAAAATGGCACTTCAAAAGTCGTTGCTTTAATGGTTTAAATTGAATAATTTATAAAACCCGACTTATTGAAAGTCGGGTTTTCTTTTTCCAAGCAAAAGATATTGAATTAAAATTAATTTTATCTTATAATACACTCACAGAAAAGTAAGAATTTGGAGGAGATACAATATGAAGCTGAAGAACATTTTGATCGTTGTTAAAGATATAGAAAAAGCGAGAAAATTCTATCAAGACTTGTTTGGAATAGAATTAGTGCTTGATAACGATGGCAATATGATTTTAACAGAAGGACTTGTCCTTCAAGACGAGAAAATATGGAAATCGTTTTTAGATAGAGATATTGTTCCCAAAAGCAACTCTTGCGAACTGTATTTTGAAGAACAGGATATTGAGTCTTTTATTGAAAAATTGGAAAGACTATACCCCTCTATTGAATATGTAAACCGTCTTATGACACATAGCTGGGGACAACGGGTAATCCGCTTCTACGACTTGGATGGCAATTTAATAGAAGTGGGAACGCCAATGTAATCAACAAATTCCAATTTGTATGGCAGGCTTGGACGAGGGGTATTATAATCCTCTCTCGAAGAGGGGTATGCCGCTCAGGGCGAACAGCATGCGCCACAGTGCCCTTTGGCCTAACGGTTTTCAAGGCGTAATACACTATCGGATTTTAGAAGAAAATACTCACCTGCGAGCGCCACCTTGAAAAGGTGGCGCTTTGCGCTTCTTTGCCGTCGGCGAAGGCTCGCGGAGCAATCTATGCGGGCGCCCTTGTAAGCAAGCTTTTAGATGCGCTTTCACTTGGTAATAACAGCCTTACGGAGCTTAAAAGAGGCTGAAAGCCCCCCTTTACGTCAATTTTCGCAAAGGACAAAGAGAAAAACGCACTATCTTAAACAACAAAGAGGCAAAAAACAAAATTTTTATTCTGTTTTGAAATATTTTGTTGCAAAACAAAACCCACTGTGTTATACTATTTACAACTAAAGAAATACAGTTTTGGAAGGTGTACTATGGCAGTAAGTTATAAAAAACTCTGGAAGCTTCTAATCGAAAAGGATATGAAGAAAACCGACTTGCGTATCAAAGCCGGCATCTCAACGGGTGCCCTCGCTAAGCTGGGCAAGAACGAGAACGTTAATACCGAAATCCTCGCCAAGATCTGCAAAGTTCTTGAATGCGGTGTAGACGATGTAATGGAATTTATTCCCGAAGGCGAGGAGTAATAGTTATGGCAAGAAAAAGCATTTTTGATATAGCATCTCATTCGCTTAACATAAGTAATGAAGCAGGTCGGATAGCTAGAATGTTTCACGAAGATGATACATTGTATGCTCATTCTTCTGGATATACAATTGCTGAATATGTAGGGACATATGATTTTAGCGAGTGGAAATGGAGGGGCCATTTCGTAGATGTTGACGATTTTTTGGATTCTATAGGTTATGAAGATATAGTCTATCGTTGTGAATCTGACGACACGGAATCTTTTTTAACACTTATAGAGTTGGTATATAACTTCTGGGAACTAGCACATCGAGATTTGATAGCAGAAGATTCCGAGTTGAAGTGGGGTGGGAATTTTTATCATCTAGAAGATGTGATGAACGACAATCTTCAAAAATACAATTATAAAGCCTATAATTGCGACGATAGAATTCTTGTTATTGAGGACAAGCCTGAAGTCACCGCTGTTTCAGAAATTGTTGAACAAAATCTTGCAATAGATGTTATTCGTTATAATCATCGTTCCCTCAAAGGCGAACTAGAAGCTAAGAAGAAAATCCTTGTTGCTTTAGGAACGGAATTAGAGCCTAGGAGAAAAGAACTTCAAACGTTGAACAAACAGTTGTCAGAAGACATATTCTTCATGCTCAACAACATCAACATAAGACACAATAATCGAAATCCAAAAGACCCATCTAAGTTCAAAAAATTTGTTTCCAAAATGGATGATGCTCAACTCGAGGAGTGGTACGACGAATTGTATCAAATGATGTTACTCGCGATACTTCTTTTGGATAACGCGGATAGATCTTCAAAAGTTAAGGATTTAAAAAGCAAAATAACTGTCGAGTGATTTTAAAACATATGTAAACAAGCAAATGTACATTTAGTTAATAATGAAGAACCAGCATCACAAAAGTACACATTATAGGACAACAAAGGTTTTATAATTTAATTGTAATAGTTAGATGCATACAGATATTTGCAGAGGAGCATTTTATGAATTATCAAAACAATCACGAAAAGGCTATGAAGTTAGAAGCTTTAGAACTAGCACGAGAATATATAGAAAACAATCAAGAAATACCTGCCGATTTTTCTCGTATTCTTTTCCCTCCCGAAAAAAGAGAATATGAATTGATTTATTGGGGTAAGGAAAGCAAGCAAGAAATTTTATCTAACATTATTCCTGTTCCATTACAAACAGATAGACTATTTCCACCAAACAGCACCTACGATGAAAATAAGTGGGTTAACAAGCTAATATTTGGTGAAAATCTGCAGATTTTGAAAACTCTTATCCAAATGAAAAAGGAAGGTCAACTCAAAAACGAAGACGGAACAGATGG
>JAFVQA010000175.1 GCA_017505015.1 Clostridia bacterium | reverse complement strand
GAAGGAAGTATTTCAGCAAACGTAACAGCAATTAACAAAAATACAAACGACTTGTTGGCATTGCAAGGTGTTGTAGACGTTTTAGAAGGCAAAGTTGATGCAAACAACACAACTTTGGCAAATTCAATTGCAACACTCGAAACAGCACTTCAATCAGCAGACGATGAAATCAAAGCATCTGTTACTGTATTGCAAGCAACACTTAATTCAGAAGTTGCAAGACTCGAAGGCCTCATTTCTAACAATGCCACAGGCAATACGTCAAATGGACAAGATATAGCAAGCGTGGCAAGTGATTTAAATGACCTTGCAGGTGTTGTAAACACAATCAAAATAAATCTTGAGCTTGCAGACTATTATCTTGAAAAAGAAATTGCTGACCTTGAAGTTGCTCTTACGTCAGCAGACGATGCAATTAAAGCATCTGTAACTGAATTAGGTGCAAAACTTGAAGAAAAAGTAAACGAACTCAATGGTTTGATCACTGCAAATAAAAATGGCATAGAAGATAATGCTGAAAAAATCAACAGTCTTTCTGCTGAACTTACAACTATTACGGAAACTGTATCAGCACTTTCTGCTAGAGTAGAGAGTGACTATGCAACAAAAGAATTGCTTGATCAGGCAAATGCAAGCCTTTTGGCTGCAATGCAACTTGGTGACAAACAAGTTAAAGATGAACTTAACGGCACTATAAACGGTTTGATTGCAGAAATAAACAAAATAAAAGATCTCAACGAAAAACAACAATCTCAAATCGTGGCATTATTGGTTGCAACAATTGTTGTTTCAGTGGTGGCTGTTGGCTCTGTTGTGGCAATCATTGTCAGCAAAAAGTCAAAGAGAAAATAGAATAAAGTAAATATATACTTTATATCTTCAGAGTGAAAAGTTGACATTTGTTTAAACAAGCAAAGTGGCTTGCAATCTTGCAAAATAATATCTGACAAATTAAAAAGGCACTGTAAAAACACAGTGCCTTTTTTGTGCAATTATTTTGCCATTTGGTTGTTAAAAATTAAAATAGTGGGTTGACGAAAATTGTTGGTGGTGTTATTATAAAAGTGGCTAATTTTATAGTCGAAAAAAGTATTTTTACAAAAATTCATACGTTTTATAGGAGGCAAATCCAATGGCGTTTTATTTTACAGAACCATCTCATACTTTTAGTGAATATTTGTTAGTTCCAGGTTATTCAGGCACAGATTGTCAACCACAAAACGTTAGCCTTAAAACACCTTTAGTAAAATTCAAAAAGGGCGAAGAACCTGCAATTTCACTCAACATTCCACTTGTATCTGCAATTATGCAATCAGTTTCTAACGACACTATGGCAATTGCTCTTGCAAAAGAGGGTGGCGTGTCTTTCATTTATGGTTCACAATCAATCGAATCACAAGCTGCAATGGTGCGCAAAGTAAAAGCATACAAAGCAGGTTTTGTTGTGAGCGACTCAAACCTTGTGCCAGAAAACACTTTGGCAGACGTTGTTGCGCTCAAAAATAAAAAAGGTCACTCTACAATGGCTGTAACAGACGATGGTACTTCAAACGGCAAATTGCTTGGTATTGTTACAGAAAGAGATTATCGCATTTCTCGCATGTCAATGGATACTAAAGTAAGTGAATTTATGACTCCATTTGACAAGCTCGTTACAGCACAGGTTGGTGTTTCTCTTAAAGAAGTAAACGACATTTTGTGGGATAACAAACTCAACTCTTTGCCAATTATCGACAAAGATCAAAAACTTGATTCTTTTGTTTTCCGCAAAGACTATGAGTCTAAAAAAACAAACAAAAACGAATTGCTTGACGACAAAAAACGTTACGTTGTTGGTGCTGGTATCAACACTCGTGACTATGCAGAACGTGTTCCTGCTCTTATCGAAGCTGGTGCAGACGTTTTGTGTATTGACTCAAGTGAAGGTTTCAGCGAATGGCAAAAACTTACAATCGAATGGATCAGAGAACATTATGGTGACAGCGTTAAAGTTGGCGCAGGCAACGTTGTAGATGCCGATGGCTTCCGTTTCTTGGCGGACTGTGGTGCAGACTTTATCAAAGTTGGTATCGGTGGCGGTTCAATTTGTATCACTCGTGAAACAAAAGGTATTGGTCGTGGCCAGGCAACTGCTACTATTGAAGTTGCAAAAGCACGTGACGAATATTTTAAAGAAACTGGCGTTTACGTTCCAATCTGTTCAGACGGTGGTATCGTTCACGACTATCACATGACTTTGGCTCTTGCAATGGGCAGTGACTTTATTATGCTTGGCAGATACTTCTCACGTTTTGACGAATCTCCAACAAACAAAGTTATGATCAACGGTCAATATATGAAAGAATATTGGGGCGAAGGCAGTGCTCGTGCGCGCAACTGGCAACGTTATGACTTGGGTGGCGAAACTAACCTCAAGTTTGAAGAAGGCGTTGACTCTTACGTTCCGTATGCTGGCTCACTTAAAGACAACGTTGGCATTACACTCATCAAAATGAAGTCAACAATGTGCAACTGCGGTGCTCTTTCTATTCCAGAACTTCAACAAAAAGCAAAACTCACTTTGGTATCTTCTACAAGTATCGTAGAGGGTGGCGCTCACGACGTTGTTCTTAAAGATTCTGTTGCATCACGCAATCAATAATTAAAAAATAAAACAAAATAAAAAAGTCACGGCAATTGCCGTGGCTTTTGTTTTTATTTAAAGTTTTGTTCGTTGTCTTTTATATACTCTTGCCTTGTCAGTGAAAAACAAGCTTCGTCAAGATATTGCCCGTTTATAAAGTTTGTTTTTCTCAAAACGCCTTCCAAACGAAAGTTGCAGTTTGCCAGCGTTTTTTTAGACCGGTTGTTATACGTATAGATATATGCGCAAATCAAATCAAGGTTGAGCGCATTAAAACCAAAGTGTACAACTGCTCTGCAGGCTTCTGTCGCTATGCCTTGCCCCCAAAAATCTTCGTGCAGTGCATAACCAATCATTTTTGCTTTTGGGTTGTTTCGTTTTGGGTCGTCAACCAGACCGATAATTCCAATCATGTTGTTGGTCAGTCTGTCAACAATTGCCCAAATGCCACCATCGTGCGAAAAGTCGTTTAGCGTGTTTATCGATTGTTTCATTTTGTCGTGCAACAACCACCCGGCACTGAGTGCAATGAGTGGGTCAGACGACAACTGATGAAAAAACCGAACGTCAGTTTCTTTTGGCTTGCGCAATACAAGGCGATGAGTAGTAAGCAACTGCATATTATTCAGCCTTTATGCTTTGCATATATTCGTGCATTGCATTTGCAACTTCTTTAGAATGAGCAACTGCTTCTACAACGGTTTTTGCACCGGCAACAACGTCACCACTTGCAAATACGCCAGGTCTTGTTGTCATACCGCCCTGGTCAGTAGAAACCAAACCACCGCGTTGTGTCTGAATGCCACCTGTAGTAGAAACGATTTTGTCTTTAGGACCTTGGCTTATTGCGATAATAGTGCTGTCTGCTTTATAAAATTCTCTGTTTTCGCCATAAACAAATTTGCCGTCTTCTGTTATAGTGACGTCAGTCATGATAGGGCCTTCTTCTGTAATTTCAACTGCACCTTTACTGCAAATAATGTTTACACCGTCAATTTGTGCATATTCAACTTCACGAACACTTGCACGAGGCGTTGGTTCAATGCTGAACATATTAACTTCTCTTGCGCCATGGCGTATAGCTGTTCGAGCAACGTCCATTGCAGAGTTGCCTGCACCAATAACAGCAACACTTTCACCAAGATCATAGTTTTCTGGTGAATTGAGATAGTTTATTGCAAAGTGAACGTTACCAAGGCTTTCGCCTTTGATTCCCAAAGTTTTTGGTCTCCAAACGCCTGTGCCAATAAACACAGCTTTGTATTCGTCACGGAAAAGGTCGTCAATAGTAATTGCACCACCAATAGAAGTGTTTGGTCTGAAGTGAATGCCAATTTCTTTAAGTTTCTTTTGATAACGTTTAAGGATAGATTTTGGCAAACGGAATTCTGGAATACCATATTGCAAAACGCCACCGATTTTTTCTTTTGTGTCAAAAATTGTTACGCCATAACCTTTGCGTGCCAATTCTACTGCAATTGTTATTCCGGCAGGACCACCGCCGATGATGGCTGCTTTCATGCCGTTTGGTTTTTCTCTTTCG
>JAFVQA010000174.1 GCA_017505015.1 Clostridia bacterium | reverse complement strand
GCACCTGCGAGTTTATAGTTGTTGTTTTTAAGTTTTGTAGTAATTTTATAACTGCCTACGTTTTTATTTCCGTCCCACATAATAGAAATAACGTCTGCAAGTGTATGAGGTTTTTCTGTTTCTGCACCCGCATAAGTAAAACCATCTGCAATTTTTGCAGTTGTAGCTACAAGATCATAACCATAAACAACAGTTTTATTGTCAACCACAAAATTGATAGGACGTTGATTGATCCTGAGTTTGCCTGGTTGAACGTTAACATCGTAATTTTCGAGGTTAAAGCATCTGTTAATGTTTTTAACGTTAATCAGATAGTCATACAAGTTTTTGTCTTTTGTCCAATTTGAAAACTCATTTGTGTTTGTTGAAATTTTGAGTTTGCTTTTGTTTTTGTTAAAGAAAGATCTGTCTTTTGTGAGCAAACCCTTTACTTTTATAAAATCATTAAATTCTTCGCTTTCTTTTTCATATTCGCCAAAAACGTCTCCGTCTACAAATTTGATAGTTGCATCACCATCACCATAAGTACGATAACCGTTTGGAACAGTGAGTGTAACCTTTGCTTTGTCAATAGTTAATTCAAAGACTTGTGCCGTACCTTCTGTAACGAAGTTTCCGTTTGCATCAAATTGAGTGATTTTAAGCGTTATCTTATAATCACCAGCTTTTGTGTTGTAGTAATAACCGATATCTTTTTCAACTTCTTCGCCTTCTTCAGCTAAAGCGGCAAGTTCTTCTTCTGGTGCTTCGTATGCTGTAAATGCAACGTTTTTGTTTGTAAATTTAACAACGTCACCTTGTTGAACACCATCTACAAATCTTGTAACAGACCACAAATAAGTATATCTGTATTCGCCTTCTTCTTTGACAAATTGTGCCTCAAGGTTGATATCATCGCCATAAGTTGAATAATAAATGCCCTCAACAAGTTCAATCTCGCCTGTTGCTATTACATTAACACCTTTAACAGGGCCTTTTTTGTATTTTGCAACAAGTGTTGCGCCCTCTGTTTCAAGAACAGAAGTGCCCATAACTGCTTGTTTGTCATCCTGATCATATTTGTTGTTGCCATTTTCATCAAAATACCAACCGTCAAAAATCCATTCTTCTTCCTGAAGATCTTTAATTGAAGGGTCAGAAATTGCTGACAAAAATTCTACGTCAGAAACTGTTTTTTGTTTGTCGCCATTCAGACCATAAAGAAAAACAATGTCAAAAAGACCCGGTTTGTAATACACAAAAATTTCGGTGTCTCTTGTAATGTTGTTAAAGTCGCGTGACCATTTATCAAAAACGTAACCGTATTTTTCAGGCACAACCGGTGCAACTGCACCTTCGCCCGCTTTTACGTTTTGCGTTTCGCCAATTTGGTCACCAGTCATCATGTCGAAAAATTTTACTTTATAAATCGAAACAACCGGTTGGTCTGGTTGTTGTGGTGGATTTGGATCGACCGGATTTTGTTCTTCTTTTTGCCATTTTGCATAAAAGCTTACGTCTTTGTTATAAGCTTTCTTTTCATTAAAAGGCACGACAAAAGTCTGGTCTTCAAACCAGCCTTTAAACTCATGTCCTGTTTTTGTAGGATCTTCTGGAGCAGAAACAGCTTTGTCAAACTCTGTTTCTACAGTGGCAACAATGGCACTTTCGTTATAGAAAGTTGCTTCGTAAGTTTTTGGAGCACTATTTTCATAGGTCAACAAAAACGCCCCCGTACCAGACGAACCTAAAAGCAAAAATAAAAGTATAAAAATAGTCAGTTTCTTTTTCATATTTTCCTCTTTCAAAAGACCTTGAACTCTTTTGAGGTATTGTAAGAATTTTTTGCAACAAAAAAAGCATGATTTGCACAAATCGACAATCTTTTACAAAAATCGCAAATTTGCATAAATTATGCTTATAAAAAAACAGCAGATCTTTTTGTGTAAATTTTTTAAATACACGCGCGTACGTGCACGCATACGTTTATGTTTATACGTTTATGTTTATAAAAACGACAAACCCCTTAAAACACAAATAACCCTATGCTAAAAACATAGAGCT
>JAFVQA010000173.1 GCA_017505015.1 Clostridia bacterium | reverse complement strand
GTAACAACTTCTTCTATCATTTCAGGTGTGAGACGAAATTTGTTTTCTGCCTTGAGATAGATAGGTTTGATAACAGCGTTTGCAAGTTGAGCATCAGGCTCATAGCAAACGTAACTTGGCAACAAAATGATAATTTCGTCACCCGGGTCAAGCAAAGTGCGCATTGCAATATCCAACGCCTCACTTGCACCAACAGTAACAACTATTTCGTCGTGCGGATCGTAGTCTACACCGATAAATTGTTTTTGATATTTTGCAATAGCCTCGCGAAGTTCGAAAAGGCCTGCGTTTGAAGTATATTTTGTTTGTTTGTTTTTAATGCTTTCTATAGCGGCGTTTCTGATTGGTTCCGGCGTGATAAAATCTGGTTCGCCAACGCCCAAAGAAATGCCGTCTTCCATCTCGTTGAGAAGGTCAAAATATTTACGAATGCCGCTTGGTTTAAAACTTGTTACCCTGCGACTTAAAAATCTGCTGTAATCCATGATATATCTAAAATCTCCTTAATTGTCTATATGCATTTGCAAATATTGCAGTTCGTTGAAGCCAAGTTTTTTATACAGCCTGGCGGCTCGTGCGTTTGACTTTGTGAGCTCAAGCCTAAAGCGTTTGACTTTGTGACCGTAATTTGCCTTTACATACTCGAACAAAGAAGATGCAATTCCCTTTGTTCTGTATTGTGGAAGAACAAACAATTCCTCACACCACATAACAATCCCTCCAACTTCGTTTGAATAAGCAAACGAAGCAAGAAAATAACCGGCTTTTTCTCCTTCATACTCGAGAATAAAGCCTTCGACAGACGGATTTTTGTTTATGAGCATGTCAAAAGTTGTTTTAAAGTTTTCCTCATTAACGTCGTGAACGACTGCAGGAGAACTATAAAACATTTTTGAGCAATCAATATAAAATTGTCTGTCTTGTGGTGTGAAATGTCTGATCATAATAATTTGCTTTTGTTTTTACAACAGTGGGCTGAAAAGTCTCATTATATATTCTAAAAACCTTTCGCGTTTAGTTCTGTTTTTAACGTCTTGCTTTGTCCACTGTTTTGAAATGCTTTGGTCTGCCAGAAAAATATTTTTTGAAGTAAGACCAAATTCTCTGCCATATATAAAGTTTGTCAACTCAAAATGAAGCTGAAAACTGCGTATATCAAGATTGAAAGTGCCTATTGATGAAATTTCGTCATCTATAAGCAATGTTTTTGCGTGCAAAAATTTTGGATAAAAATAAACTTTTGCACCTGCTTTTACCAAATCGGCAACGTAACTTTTAGTAGCATAATAAACCAGTTTTTTGTCGGGAACACCCGGAATCATTATGCGAACGTCTACGCCACTGTTTATTGCAGATTTGATTGCATCCTGAAAGGCATCGTCCGGAATATAATACGGAGTTTGCAACCAGATGCGTTTTTTTGCCATATAAATAAGTTTTATATAACTTTGTTTGAGATTTTGTTCCTGCCAGTCAGGCCCACACGAAACAACCTGCATTG
>JAFVQA010000024.1 GCA_017505015.1 Clostridia bacterium | reverse complement strand
GGCATGCCTGACCGTTTTGGTTTTTGTTCCTTCAACGGCACGTGCACTTGACGACACAGAAAACACCCACCTTTTTGGCCCAACGGCAGTTTGCGCAACTGACGACAGAGTTTTTGTTGCCGACAACAACAATGGCAAAAACCTGTTGTATGTTTTTGACAGTGATGGTTACGTCACAAAAAACCTTGCATCTGTTGCAACAAAGCTTGATTTTGCAAATGAAAAAGTTTTTGCTCTTTTGCAAAACCAGATTGTCATTTTTGATTTGACAAACAATACAACACAAACCATAACTGCAACTGGTGCAAAAGATTTTGACGTGTTTGACAACAGTCTTTTTGTTGTGTTTGATTGTGGCATTGGCTTGTTTGAAGTTGACAGCATTGAAAAAAACAACGACATTGCAGACCAAAACCTTATTGCAACGGGCACAAGCATTTCGGGCGTGGCATTTGACGGCACAAACCTCTATTTTGCAGATGGAAATGTGTTGTTTAAAAAAAGTGACAAGTTTGAAAAGGTTGGCAACGTTAACAATGGCGACAGACTTGTTTTTGCCGACGACACACTTTTTACATTTGACAACAACAAAATAAACGGCGTTGACGTTGGTTTTGAAATTGCAGACGTTTATGCTGTGAACAAAAATAAAATATACGTTGTAAGTTCAAACGATTTTTCTGTAAAATCATTGAAACAAACCCCAGATGGTTTTGCTTTGAACACTTTTGTTCTTGGCACAAACCACAAAAATTTTGACACAACTTTTGGCAGGATTGACAGTTTTGCAAAATTGTCTGTTTGCAAAACAAACAAACGATCATTTATTTTTGGTGCAGAAAACGGTGACGAAACAAACAACCGTTTTGGATATATTCCACAAGACACAACCCTTTTAAAACTGAAAGAAACAAACGGTTTTGCTTACGTTTTGTATACCTTTGAGAAAAAACACTATTTTGGTTTTATTTCATCTAACGACGTTGTTAACGTTCCAGTCACACAACTTGACAACAAAAAGGTAACAATAACCTCTAACCAACGAATGTATACAATCCCTGTTCTGGATGATCAAAACATTGTTAAAGACAACCAAAACAACCAGCTTTCAATAGAAAACACACAGGAAATAACAGTGTTTGCTGAATTGACAGATTTTGACAACGGCAAATGGGTGTTTGTAAAAACACAAAACGTTTTTGGTTTTATGCTTAAAGCAAAACTAAAAAATCCACCGTCTGTCTACCCTGTTTATGAATTTGCAAAAGCAAACCCACCAATTGGCAAAAATCTTTTTATATATGAAACTGCAAGTGAAAACTCAACCGTTCTGGCAAAAATTGCAAGTGGCAAAGAAATTAAGGTTTTTGAAACTGCAGGTGAATATACAAAAGTGAGTGTAAACGTTGACGGCGAAAGAATTGAAGGCTGGGCAAAAAGCAACCACATAATTTCTGATGGAAAAATGACAAACACCACTTCGCTTGGTCTTGTTATTGCAATTTGCCTCGTGCTTGTAGCAGGCTTTGTTTTCGCGTGGAAAAAGTTTCATAAAAATAAAGTTTTTGATGAAGAATAATTGTTTTTAACAAATAAAAAAGACGCATTCTAAATGCGTCTTTTTTTTGTCTATATTGCCATTGTTTCGTCAAAATCGTCACTGTTATACGTCTGCTCAATGAGTTCTGTAACCTTGTCGCCAACCACAATGCGGCTGACAGAAACCTCGAATGCAGTTTTTGTAACAAACTCGTCGTCGCCCACCTTTTTTTGATATTCTCTGCTTTGAATGCGACCATATACGGCAACCTGTTCGCCAACTGCAAGATATTTTACAAACCTGGCATTTCGACCCCATGCTATGCAAGGGATATAGTCACTTTTGTTATATGCTCTGTTTACTGCCACCAGCAAATCGCAGATTTCTCTGTTGAAAGGCGTTGTGCGATATACAGTTGGTTTGCATATAAAGCCAATAAGTTCGATTGCATTTGGGTTTGAATCTGGGTCGTAGTCGAGAATTTCTCTTACGAACACTGTAAGCATAAGTCTGCTTTTGCCATCTGCAATTTTGTTATAACTGCGAAACTGACCGTATAAGGTAACGTCATCGCCCATTTTTATATCTTTTTCGGCAATCAATCTTTCGCTTATTGTGATTGGCAAAAAATCCATTTGTTCAGAAAGGCGTTTTACTGCGATTGTGGTTTCATAAAAGCCTTCCCCAAACATTTCGTGCGAATAAACCGGCTCGCAAACAATTTTGCCCGTGAGAAAAACTTTGTTTGAAAGGTTTGTTAAGTTTGTCATAAAATATCCCCCTGTTGTGTTTCTTTTTTGTGTTGAACACCGTTGTTGTCTACAAAATAATTATTTTTATAAACAACTTTTCCTACCGGTGCAAAACTGAATTTTTTGAGTTGCAAAGTCTGGATAACAAGTGGCAGTGCCTCGACAATATTGTCACTGTTGTTGTGAAAAAGCACTATCGAACCATTTGTAACCTTTTTGGCAACCCTGTCGTGAATTTGGCTTGCCGACAAGCCTTTCCAGTCGAGTGAGTCTACGTCCCATTGAATTGGTATGATATCCATTTGTTCGCAAACAGAAACAAGAGTATTGTTATAGTCACCAAAAGGCGGACGAAACAGTTCTGTTTTTTTGCCTGTAATATCACTTATTTTTTTTGACGAAATATAAAGTTCGTCTTTCATTTGTTGCTGACTCAATTTTGGCATATGTGGGTGAGTTTCGCTGTGTGTGCCAATTTCGTGCCCACGCGCGTCAATTTGTTTGACCATATCGTTAAAATTGTCTACCCAAAACCCAACGAGAAAAAAAGTTGCCTTTATGTCATATTGGTCGAGAATATCCAAAATAGCCAAAGTTTTGTCTGCACCCCACGCCGCATCGAAAGTAAGACTGACAATTTTGTCTGGCGTGTCAACTTTGTATACAGGAATTTTGCGTTGAACTGCATTTGCAAAAGTTGCTCTGTCTGCAGAAAAAACAACTGCGCTTGCAAACAAAAACGTGAGGCAAAGTGCGCATATTCTGGTGATAATTGACTTTTTGACTATGGCTATTTTCATGAGTCCCCTTGATTATATAAAGCAAGAAAAAATGATATTTGGCGTTAACTCTGTTTTTTTGCTATTTTTTGTCGAATTGACTTAACACAAAAGATATGTTTGATTTTATGACTGTTTTTCTGTTTTTATTACGTCTTGTGCCAAAAACTTTTTTAAAAAACAAAAACCAAAAGCCTCCTCTAAAAAAGAGAAGGCTTTTTGGTTTGAATATATTTTTTAGGGAGTTAAAGATGTTTTCAAAGTTTGTTATACGTTTGTTGCACAGTGGCAAACGTCGTTGAGCAAAATGCCCTTTTTGTTGTCTTTTGGTGGTTTGCCTTTGCCTGTGCGAGGTTCTGCACCAATGTCGGCTGTTTGCATTGTAAACACTTGTTCGTCTGTAAAGCATGCAATCATGCCTGGTTTTGCAAAATAACCTGCAAACAACATGTTTTGACCGTTTGTGCCAACAAGGTCAATTATTTTAACGCCTTTTCGGTATCTTGCAGAAACGTCAATTTCTTTTAATGAAACACGCTTTGCAAAACATTTTTCTGTAACCACAACAACTTCACCCTTGTTTGCAATTTGAGTTGCAAACATAACTTCGTCGTTGTCTGTAATAAGCATGCCTTTTACGCCACCAGACATTCTGCCCTGTTGAGGAATATCTGATTTTTCAAAGTTGAGCGCCATGCCTTTTCGTGTAACGTAAAGCACGGTTGTATTTTTAACCTCGGTTTCTATGCCGATAACAAGGTCGTCATCTTTAAGTTTAATTGCCTGGAATGATTTTTTCTGCACGTCATATTCGTTCCAAGCAGTACGTTTAACCATGCCTTGTTTTGTAAAGAAGAACAAATCTTCGGCAGGAAGTTTGTCGTCTGCAACGCTGATGTGAACAATATTTTCATCTTTGGCAACGGCAGAGAAAAGCTCTTTGATTTGAACGCCCTTTTCACGCCATTTTGATTCGGCAACGTCTTCGCAAAGAGTTTTGTAACAGTTGCCTTTGTCTGTAAAGATAAAAAGCTGTTTTCCTGTGCCTGCAAGCAACAGTTGTTTATATGCATCTATGCCACTGAGTTTGTCTACACTTGTTTTGTTTGACATAGAAACGTGTTTTGTTGTCATGCGTTTGAGTGTGCCTGCAAAAGTAAGACCAATGATAAAATCTTCCTGCGGTTTGTTTTCTTGTGGTGGGCCACCGATAACAATGTCTGACACGCATTTGAGCATATTGCTTTTACGTGCAGATTTATATGCCTTTTTAATTTGGTTAAGCTCGCTTTTAATAACGTTCATTTGCAAATCTTTACTGCCAAGAATTGCAGAAAGTTCTTTAATGACTTGTTTAAGCTGTTTAAGTTCGTCAAGAAGTTTATCAACCTCTAACTTAGTCAAACGGCTCAGACGCAAGTCGAGAATAGCCTGTGCCTGAACTTCGCTGAGGTCAAACCTTTCGCGAAGATTTTTTCTCGCCTCTGTTGTAGAAGCAGATTTTTTAATTATTTTAATAACTTCGTCTATATTTTTTACTGCAATGACAAGACCTTCTAAAATGTGTGCCCTGTCTTTCGCATTTTGCAAATCGTATTTTGTGCGTGCAATTATTACTGAACGCTGATAGTCAGTGTAATATGCAATAATGTCAAGCAAACCCATTTGCATTGGTCTGCCGTCTGCAATGGCAACCATATTTATGCCAAAAGTTGTGCGAAGGTCGGTATATTTAAGCAATGCCTCGAGAATTTTATTATGGTCTGCATCTTTTTTAAGTTTGATAACAGCCCTCATACCTTCTCTGTCAGACTCGTCTACAATTTCGCTTATACCTGCAAGCAACTCTTTTTTATCTTCACGCACGGCAAGAATTTTTTGCAAAAGTGACGCTTTGTTTACCTGATATGGCAACTCTGTAATAACAATGTTTTTGCGTTCGCCCTGTGGCTCGATATGTATTTTTGCCTGCAAAGTGATTTTGCCTTTGCCAGTTTCATATGCCTGAACAAGTTCGTCGCCTGCAATAACGTAGCCACCTGTTGGAAAATCTGGCCCTTTAATGATTTTCATCATTTCAGAAAGTTTAATTTTGCGATTGTCGATATAGGCAATTACACCGTCGATAACTTCTGCCATATTGTGTGGCGGAATGTTTGTTGCAAGACCAACGGCAATGCCTGACGCACCGTTTACAAGCAGGTTTGGATATCTGCCAGGCAACATTGCAGGTTCTTTAAGTCTGTCGTCATAGTTGCGATTCCAGATAACTGTGTTTTTGTCGATATCACGCAAGAGTTCCAGCGCGAGTGGTGTCATTTTTGCTTCGGTATATCTCATTGCGGCAGCACTGTCGCCGTCTACACTACCAAAGTTGCCCTGACCGTCTACAAGAGTCATTCGCATGTTATATGGTTGTGCAAGACGAACCATTGCATCGTATACAGAAGTGTCGCCGTGAGGGTGATATTTACCCAAAACGTCACCAACGATACGTGCAGATTTGAGATATGGTTTGTCAGGTGTAAGACCCATTTCATACATCGCATATAAAATACGGCGTTGAACAGGTTTTAAACCGTCTTCTACACGAGGAATTGCCCTGTCGAGAATAACGTGCTCTGCATAAGGCAACATTGACTCGTGCATAATATCTGACATTGGCTTTGTTAAAAGCGTTGTGCCGTCAGCAAGTTTTATTTCGCCTGTGGCTTCGTTTGTATATTCTTGATTGCTGATATTTTCTGCCATTTGTTACGCTCCATATTTATCCAACATTTTGTCGTTGTCTTTGTTGAAGTTTGCGTGTTCTGTTATATATGCTTTGCGAAGGTCTGCACTGTCACCCATAAGGATAGTAAGCATTTTTTCTGCATTGGCAACGTCTTCCAGCGTTACTCTCATGAGTTTGCGTGATTTTGGATCCATGGTTGTATCCCAAAGTTGTTGTGGGTTCATTTCACCAAGCCCTTTGTATCTTTGCAAAGTTGCACTTTTGCCAACTTTGTCCATACATTCCTGCAAAGCGTTGTCGTCATAGGCATAAAGCACAGTGTCTTTTTTGCTAACCTTATACAAAGGTGGCATGCCTATATAAACGTGACCTTCGGTAATAAGTTCTTTCATATAGCGATAGAAGAAAGTGAGCAAAATTGCCCTGATATGCGCACCGTCCTGATCGGCATCGGCAAGAATAATAACTTTGTCATATTTGAGTGAAGTTATATCGAAATCTTCGCCAATGCTTGTGCCAAGTGCCGCTATGATAGAACGAAATTCGTCGTTTGCCAAAACCTGGTCAAGACGCTTTTTCTCTACGTTAAGCGGTTTGCCCCTCAATGGCAAAATGCCCTGAAACTTTCTGTCACGCGCCTGTTTTGCACTGCCACCGGCAGAGTCACCTTCTACTATAAACAACTCGTTTCGTTTATAGTCGCGACCTGTGCAACTTGCAAGTTTGCCAACCAAAGTTGCATTGTCAATGCTGTTTTTCTTTCGTGTTTCTTCTTTTGCTCGTCTTGCAGCTTCACGCGCTTTTCGTGCATTTACTGCCTTTTTTAATATATTTTCAATCGTTTTGCCCTTTTCTGTGCGGAAAAATTCTTCAAAACAATCTGCAAGAATGCTTTCTACTGCAGTGCGGGCCTCTGGATTGCCAAGTTTTGTTTTTGTTTGCCCTTCGAACTGAACGTTTGCCATTTTTACACTCAAAACAAGTGTAAGACCCTCACGAAAATCTTCGCCTGCAAAGTTTTCGTCTTTGTCTTTGAGCACTTTTGTTTTGCGTGCATAGTCGTTGAGCCATTTTGTAAATGCAGATCTAAGACCTGTTTCGTGCATGCCACCCTCTGGGGTTGGAATGTTGTTTACGTATGAACAGATGTTCTCCGTATAACTGTCGCAATATTGAAAACTGCATTGAAGTTGCAACACGTTATTTTTCCCCTCAAAATAGATAGGCTTTGGGTGTGCAACAGTTTTGTTTTCGTTGAGATAGCTGACAAAGTCAATAACACCGCCGTCAAACTTATACGTCACGTTGCCATGCTCGCTTTCGTCATTTTCATTTATAAATTCAAACAAAATGCCACGATTTAAAAATGCAAGTTCTTTTAGCCTTTTTGTAATAGTTTCTGCACTGAATTCTGCACTGCCAAAAACTCTTTCGTCAGGAAGGAATGAAACTCTTGTGCCTGTTTTGCCTGTTTTAACTTTTTTGCACTCGAGCTTTGTTTTTGGCGCACCGCTTATTACTTTGCCCTTTTCTTTGTCAAAGTAACTTTCAAAACCCATGCTATAAACTTTGTCTTTTTGATAGACCTCTACAGTGAGCCATTCGCTCAATGCATTGGCAACAGACGCACCAACACCATGCAAACCACCAGAAAACGAATAGTTTTTGTTGTTGAATTTGCCACCCGCGTGAAGTTGTGTAAAAACAACCTCTACACCCGAAACTTTAAGTTGTGGGTGAATGTCAACCGGAATGCCACGACCATTGTCTTCTACAGAAGCACTGCCGTCTTTGTGCAGTTCTACCCTGACTTTGGTTGCAAAACCGTTTGCGGCTTCGTCAACGGCGTTGTCAACAATTTCCCACAGGATGTGATGCAAACCTTTTGACCCCGTAGAACCGATATACATACCCGGACGCATTCTTACCGCATCGAGACCTTCTAATATTTCTATGCTGCGCCCAGGTCAGCTTCACGGTTTCCGCTTCAGCGGAGGCAGTGAAGGCGGCCATGGTCAGCAGCATCGCAACTGCCAGAACCAGAGACAGGAACTTCTTCATAATCGGATCCTCCTT
>JAFVQA010000172.1 GCA_017505015.1 Clostridia bacterium | reverse complement strand
TTGTTTGCAAATTTTGTTAAATCGGTTGAGCCATTTATTTTTATTTCCTTGCCATTTGTGAATGTAGGTAAGTACAACACAGCAGTTGTAGATTGTGGAACAGTTATGTTCATATAGAACTTTTTGCCATCAACTTTGAATGATGATTTAATTTCGCCCGATACGGTTTGGAATGCTATTGACGCATTTTTGAATGATGCTGGTGTTGGTTCAATCTTGAATGTTTTCCAAGCTGGTTCAAGTGGATACAAGCCACACAGATATTGCGAAATTACAGTGAGTGCTCCACCACTCCATGCGTGATTTGTAGAGCCACCACCGTCGCCACCAATTTCCCAACTTTCGTAGAGCGTTGTGTGGTTAGGATCGTCCACCATTTTGCCATAACGTTTCTTTGCACGTTCGAGTGCGTATTCAGGTTGTCCCAATACAAAGAGGGCTTCCATAACGTATTTTTCCATATACGAACTTGCGTGGAAATTATTTTGCAAGAATTTGTAGATTGCATTGTATTTTGATTCGTCGGCTATGCCAGAAAGGACAGCCAATGCTTGAGCGCGATCGTCAGTCAATTCTTTGTAGGTTGGGTGGCGATATTCTTTGCCATCCCAATATTTGTTGAAAGCAATTTTTATGCTTGCCATTGTTTTCCTGTATTCAACAGCGTCTTGTGGCTTGTTGAGTGCATCAGCCATATTTGCGGCAGCTTCAAGTGCCATGTAGTGCCATGCACCAAAGAGCAAGCGATAATCTTTGTTTTGTCCCCAATCGCCCCACTTCCAATCAACTTTGCGTTCGGCAGTAAAGCCGTCTTTGTCAAGTTCCCACAACGACAAATATTTTTTTACATGTGGATACGCAAACGCGATTGTTTCGATATCGCCAGTGTTCATATAGTAGTTCCAAAAACCATATCTGCCAACGCTCGAAAGAATTTGTGCTGGCAATTCAGTAAACCAGTTTCCAGCAGGTGTTGGTGCATACAGAACGCCATTTGGTTTTTGCCAAGCAACAAGCTCGCGGATAGCCTTACGCATAAGCTGATGTGAAGATGGAGTCAAAGTGTAAAATGCTTCGCCCATCAACAAAACGGTATCGCCCCACCACTGCCCACGTTCGCGTTCAGGGCAGTCGAAGAAATTATCGCGAATGTTTACATAAAGCGTGCGTTGTGCTTTTTTCCAGAAACGATTGTAGAAATCGTCGCTACACGAGAATGTTCTGAGAATTTCAGTGTTGTAGCCAGTTTCACGATATTGTACAGCAAGAACATCAACGCCATTAGGAACATTCAAAATGATTTGTTGTCCGTTCATCCAACCGAGCGATTCGTAAGTTTGCTTGCCGTGTTTTGTGATGTATTCGGCACGCAAGTTTACTTCAACAGCGTCATGAGAGTGATCGGTTTGAATATCGATTTTTGCACCACAACCATGGTCGAAAAGTGTAATGATAGGTGTCATTTGCATATTGTATGGGAGCTTTGCAATAACAGTTTTGTTTATTTTGCCTGTCTTTTCGATAACAGTAAATTCAG
>JAFVQA010000171.1 GCA_017505015.1 Clostridia bacterium | reverse complement strand
GTTTTGGCATGGGGTCTTGGTGGTATATGCCGTAGCGAACTTCAACTCGGTGACAATATTGCAGTTTTGTTTGAAAATGCAGAAGGTCTTCTTAAAGTTTTGCCTGCAATCTTGTTTGTGTTGGCTGGTTTCATTGGTTTTTCAACAGGCACAAGCTGGGGTACAATGGGTATCCTCATTCCTTTGGCAGAAGGTATTTTGCTCCTTGGCGAAGGTATGGATGCAACACCACTTCTTATCATCTGCATCGCGGCAGTAGCAGCCGGCGCTGTTTTGGGTGATCACATTTCACCAATTTCAGACACAACAATCATGGCATCAACAGGTGCACAATGCAACCACTTGCAACACGTTTCATCTCAAATTCCATACGCACTCACAGTTGGTGCAGTTTGCGTTTTGGCTTTCCTTACTGCAGGTCTTTGTGCAGATTTGGGTTATGGCGCTGCTCTTGGCATTTCTTGGGCTGTTGCTGCAGTTGGCATTGTTGCTGCAATCATCGGTGTTAAATTTCTCAGCAAAAAAGCTAAATAATTGCTGACAATATAACAAAATTTAATTAAAACAAAAAGACGGTTTATTCAACCGTCTTTTTTTGTTTGTGTTCTGTCACAAAAAACAGTTGAAAAGAGGATAAAAAAGGCTTCCCCTTTGCAACATTGCGAATTTGCTTTAGCAAAACGCAACAGGGGAAGCTCCTGCGATAGCAGGTGATGAGGTTGAAAAATATAAACAAATCAAATCTCATCCGTCAGGCATTCGCCTGCCACCTTCTCCTTGGTCAAAAGGAGAAGGCTTCAATTAAAAATAACTTTGTTAAAAATCAACCATTTCTTGTGATAGAGCCTTGTTTTTAAACACTTGCACGATTGGTTGTTTTAACTGTTAAATAATTGACGGTTTTTGACAACAATGTTATTATTTGTCATACAGGAGAGTTTAATATTATGGAAAGACAACAAGCATTGGAAATTTTGCAAAAATATACAAAAAATAAAAATCTTGTTAACCATGGTCTTGCGGTAGAGGGTGCAATGAAACATTTTGCCCAGCTCAACGGCGAAGACGTTAACTATTGGGGCAACGTTGGTTTGTTGCACGACGTGGATTACGAAATGTATCCTGACGAACATTTGCAACACACTGCCGAATTGCTTAAACCATTTGGCGTGAGTGAAGATATGCTTCATTCAATCAACAGCCACGGATTTGGCATTTGCAGTGAGGTTGAACCAACTTTGTATATGGAAAAAGTTTTGTTTGCCATTGACGAACTCACGGGTCTTATCGTGGCTTGTGCGCTTGTTTCACCAGACAAAAAACTTGCAAACGTAGAGGTTGCAAACGTGCTTAAAAAATGGAAAAAGAAAGATTTTGCACGTGGAGCAAACAGAGAAGTTATTTCAAAGGGTGCCGAAATGGTTGGCATGCCTTTAGAAGACCTTATTGCACATACTCTCGAAGGTATGAAAAAATGTGCAGACAGCATTGGTCTTTAATATATTTTTACAGGAGAAAATTATGAAAAACCCACAAATTACAATAGAAATGGAAAACGGCAAAAAAATCGTTGCCGAATTGTATCCAGAAAAAGCACCAAACACAGTAAACAACTTTATCTCTTTGGCAAGCAAAGGTTTTTATAACGGTCTTATTTTCCACAGAGTTATCGAAGGTTTTATGATTCAGGGTGGCGACCCACTTGGCAAAGGCATTGGTGGCCCTGGTTATGGCATTTATGGCGAATTTAAACAAAACGGTTTCAACAACGACCTTGCTCACAAACGTGGCGTTTTGTCAATGGCACGCAGCATGATGCCAAACAGTGCAGGCAGTCAGTTTTTCATTATGCACATGGACGCTCCATATCTTGATGGTGCATACGCTGCATTTGGTTGTGTTACAGAGGGTATGGACGTTGTAGACGAAATTGCAACAACAAAAACAGACCACACAGACAGACCACTTCGTCAGCAAAAAATTGCAAAAATGACGGTAGAAACTTTTGGTGTGGAATATCCTGCTCCAAAAACACTTTAAAATATAATTTTACAGATTGTTAAAATTTTTTATCATTTTAAAGCCTTCCACTTTTAAAGGGGAAGGTGGCAGGCGACTGCCTGACGGATGAGGTTGTTTAATTTTTCAACCTCACTAGCGATTGAGTGAATGATTAAAGTTTTTCAATCTGGCAGAGGAAACAAATTGACTAAATTTTTTGGCAAACTGAAAATATGGCATAAAGCCTTTTTATTGCTTGGGGTTGTGGTATTTTTTGTTTTGCTTTTTCCAACTTCGGGCGAGTGGCTTGGTTTTGTCAGCCAGTTTGCAAACAGGGTTGTAGGTGGATTGTTTTCTGCCATTCCGTTTTCGGTAATGACATTGGCAATTTTGCTTGTACCTTTGTTTATTGCTCTTGTTATATGGCGTGTTGTCGTTAACAAAAAACGCAAAACGTTGGCAAAGTTTTTTGCAAACTGTCTTGCTATTTTGTGCGCCGTATATTTTTTGTTTGCCTGCATGCTTGGGTTAAATTATCGCAAAGAAAGTATATATGACAAAATGGGCTTTGCTCAAATCGAAGTTACTGCTGCACAGGTGGCAAATGCGAGCGACTACGTTATAAACGTTCTCAACCAATGTGTAGATGAAATTTTGCCTTATGGCGGTGTTGATTTTGACGGTTTTGACAGAAACGTTGTTTTGCCAGCCGAATATTCAAAAGAAAAAATCGCACAGTTGGCACACGACGAAATTGAAAAACAAAATTTCGATTTTTTATATGACTTCAGTGCAAAACCAAAATATACTTTCGTGCCAGGCATTTTGTCGTGGATGGGTTTTGATGGAATATATTTTCCACTGTTTGGCGAACTTAATATTGATTCGTCGATAAAAACAGGCAATCTTGCAGTTTTGCTCACTCACGAAACGATACACTCAAAAGGTATATTAAACGAAGAACAGACTGAATTTTTGGCACAATATATATGTGTTCATTCTGACGACCTTGTTTTGCGTTATTCTGGCAGTTATACCGCAACCATATATTTGCTTCAAAACCTTAAAAACACAGACCAGAATGCATTTAAAAGCCAACTGTTGAAAATAAAAGATAAATATCTTCGTCAACGAATATCTTTTGTCGTTGGCAAGGAAAAAGAACAAGGGTTTTTAACGCAGGTTGCAAACTTTTTTTATGACGTTTATTTAAAACTTAACTATGTTGACGGCGCAAATGCCTATGACAACAGCATTAACGGCTGGGCAAGATTTTGCCACACACAAGGATAAAATGTTTTACGAAAACGAGCTTAAAATTCGTCTTGACCAAAGCGAATATAACAAATTGTTGTCATTTTGCAAAACGCCACCAGTTTTGCAAACCAACCATTATTTTGACACTACAAAAAACTTGTCGCAAATGTTGCGTATCAGACAAAAGGGTAACAAATTTGCACTGCAACATAAAAACAGGTGCAAGGTTGATGGCAACGTTTTCAACTCGCAAGAGAGTTGCATAGAAGTTGACCAGAACTTTTTGCAAAATGCTGTGAAAAATGGTCTTGACAAAGAGTTTGTAAACAAAACTTTCGGTTGCAATTTTGACAATAATCTTAAATATCTTGGCTTTTCACAAACGTATCGTGCAAAGCTTGATTTTTTCGGTCACGAAATAGAACTTGACAAAACAATAGTAGACAACGTCGTTGATTTTGAACTTGAATATGAAAGTGATGACGAAGGTATAAAAAACCTTGCAAAAATTTTGAAAGAGCAGGGCATTGTTTTTAAACAGTCTTGTGCAAAATATCAAAGGTTTTTAACAATAAAAGGAATTTTAAAAATGAAAAAATATAATGCAGTTCTTCTTGAC
>JAFVQA010000170.1 GCA_017505015.1 Clostridia bacterium | reverse complement strand
TGGCTGAACACCGTCACACAAAACCACTGCCGAAATTTCTGCAATTTTGGCAACCGCGGTTATGTTTACGTTTGACATTATTGTGAGCCAGCAACATTTATATTTTGCTTTGTCCATAACGTAACTGAACAAATCTGATGCACAAAAATTATAAATAACCTCGTTTTCATCAACCATGTTAAAAACTGTGAGATCCATTTGTTTTATCAATTCGCCAACCGTCATTTTGTCCTCCGTCATCAGTTGTCATCACTGTTTATAAAAATGCATTGTTGTATGTTTGCTTTTCCTTGTGCAATGTCTTCTGCAAAATCTTTGCAACTTGGTGCTCCACACATGCCGCAGTCACGACCAGGCAATTGTTGCCTTGCATCTTCCATCTTTCTCATTTTTACAAAAGCCTGTGCAAAATCTTCATCTAATTTATAATAAGCGTTGTTAACCTTCCACTTGTCTGCAATTGTATAATAATCATAAGTTTTGTCAGCAAAGTCAGTAACATTTCTGCTACCTTTCATAACTTCGCGACAAAGTCTTGTTATAGTACTTTTTGCAAAATAGCCGTTTTCTACATTCATAACACCGCCAACACAACCACCAGGGCATGCATTGAGTTCTACAAATTCAAGTTCAGGGTGCTTGCCGTCTTCAAGTTCTTTCAAAAACTTGACTACGTTTTCCATTCCATCAACGTCAACAACACGGTCGAGACCAGTTCCTTCTACCTCACCGCCCGAAATCGCACAACTCAAGCCAAGACTACTTGCCTTGTAGTTTGCTTTTATGTCAACTTCGTCAAAACGCAGGTTCATAACCTTTATACCAACTTCGCGAACAGACAAAACACCGTCTATTCCACTATCGTTCTGATAAAAGTTTTCTTTAACTGCTGCAACGTGTGCAGGGCATGGCGAAATGAGAAAAACACCAATTTCTTCACTTTTGAGCCCTGTTTTTTTAATAGCTTCTTCTCTTGCCATTTTTGCCGCAATGTGACTTGCAGGAATATATGGAGCCAGATTTTCTTTGAGCCCATGAAAACACATGAGAATAAGTTCTACACACACGGGGCAAGACGAACTTATGCAAGTTTTTTGCAGTTTGCCTTGTGACAATGCCTGCCTTGTGAGAGCAGTTAACACGTCTGACCCTCTTGCAACGCCAAAAACGTCGTCAAAACCAACGTTACGCAAAGAGTTGAGAGTTGTGTCAAGATCCTGAACGTTGCCAAACTGACCAAAAAATGCAGCTGATGGCACTGCTACTTTATATTTAAATTTATTGATATTTTCAAAACTGTCAAAATTGGGGTGAATTGCCTTTTTTTGACACACTCGCACGCATTCACCACAGTTTATGCATCTTGCAACATTTATTTCTGCCTTGCCGTCAACAACTCTGATTGCTTTTGTAGGGCAACGTTTCATACAGTTTATGCAACCATTGCATATAGTTTTGTCTATCAAAACCGATTTAAACATTAAATGTTATACTCCATTGTAACGACAGTACCAACACCAACCTGTGACTGAATGTCAAGACTGTCGCTATATTTTTTCATATTTGGCAACCCCATACCGGCACCAAAACCAAGCGAACGAATTTGCTCACTTGCAGTAGAAAAACCTTCCTGCATAGCTTGTTCGATATTTTCTATACCCTTGCCGGTATCTTTCATCACTACTTTTATTTTATCTGGACAAATCATAACGTCTGCCTTGCCGCCATTTGCATGAATAACCATGTTTATTTCTGCTTCATACATGCTTATTGCAACTTTGCGAATGACTTCTTTGCTTACGCCAAGTCGTTTGAGCCTTGCTTTTGTGTCTTCGCTTGCAGCACCTGCTCCATCAAAATTTTCGCCTTCTACCAGATAACTGAACTTTAAACACTCACTCATCCTCTGTCACCCATCAAGCCTGCACCAAAAAGCAAACCACAGGCAGTATACATATTGTGTTGACATTGCAAAAGAACAATGCCGTTTTGTTTTGCAAGTTCTATTGTTTTTTTGTCTGGCATTTTGTTGCGAACAAGCACAACGCAACTCATATCCATCATGGCCGCAGTTCGCACAACCTGAGGGTTTGCAAGACCAGAAAGCAAAGCTCCGTTGCTTTCATTTACGTATGCAAGCACGTCGCTCATAAGGTCGCAAGCAAACGCACTTGAAATTTCTTTTTCTTTTTTTTCTTCACCACACACAAACCGTGCATCGATAATTTGTGCCAGTTGACAAATTTTCATATAAATTGCCCCTAAAAAAGTACAGTTTTTTTAATTTTATCACACCAGAATTTGTTTTTCAATAGCAAACGCAATTTTGTCATGTGTATATACAAAAAAAGCCACCCTAAAGTGGCTTTAATTTGTTATTTGGTTTTATCTATAATTTCTCCATGATAATATTTATCAATGGCTTCTCTTATCTCTGGGCAATCATGAATGCGCAGGGCATATCCAATTTTGTTAAACAAGTGGTCGTTGTCTTTTTGATTTTTATCTTTTTTAAAGAGAACAAAACCTACAGTTGGCGTGTTTTTGTATATATGATTATAAAGAACTCTTTTTTCAATATGAGAGATCTCATTCCACTTTGTTTCACTTACGGGAAGAACACTCATATGCTTTTGCCAACTTATTTTTTCACTGGAAATATAAAAGTTGTTAAAATCATTTGGCTTTCCAACAATTGTTATTGCCGGTCTGCGCTTGTCTATAATGTCCCCGTGGTAATAATCTTTTATTGCCTGGTCAATTACTTCACATTTTCGTATTCGCAAAAAAGCCTGCGAGTTGTTGTATAGTGATTGATCTTTTCTTTTTCGTGCTTTTGTTATAAAAATATAACCGTCAATATATCTGGTTGGGGAACATTCTGGTATTCCGCCCCCTTGATCTAAATTAGTTAAATGTATTTCTAAAATTTTTTCCCAATACACTGTATGAGTAACCCCTAAAGGGTTTCTTGATACTATTTTTTGATCATCAATTTCAAACCAATTAAAAGTATAAAGGTATATAACAATGGAGCCAAATCCAATAGCAATCAAAAGAAAAAAAGCAATTATTAATCCCGGGCTGTTTTTTATAAAGCCAATAACACAGCCAACAATGCAACCAATTACAAGGATTATGATACAAATTAATCCGGATATATCTTTTGGTTCTTTAATTTTTTTCATA
>JAFVQA010000169.1 GCA_017505015.1 Clostridia bacterium | reverse complement strand
TTTTGCCAAATCATGCAAATTAGCAACATCTGTTGGGAAGCTTTCAACAAATGAAACTACAAATTTTTCATTTTCAATAGATGTCAACACATCACCATAAGTGATTTTTGTCAACGCTTCGCTATCAACAGCTACATTGATTTCACGTGCTGTGATTGTTGCAGACAAATCATATGTGATTGTATAGTTTGATGTTACGTCATCGTTACCAGCTTTTATTGTTGCAACTGGTGTGTTAAAGCCTGTTTTATTTGCAGTGTTATACACATAAGTGCCTACGTTTACATTTTCTGCTTTTGTTGAAACTGTTACTGAAAGTGCATGACCAAGATCAGTTTCAATCTCGATTTTTTCACTGAATACATTTCCATCGTAGATTTTTGGATTTGATTCATTGCTGAAAGACACAGTCACTGGACGTGGGTTGATTTTGATTGTTGTTGAGCTGATAATTTCTATATCATTTTCGGCATTATCATCTACTGCTACTACAATTTTAAAGCCTACCTCGACAGCTGCTGACATAGCTTCGCTGTATTTTGGTGAATCGTTGAGCCAATCTCCCCATTCGCCATTGCTGTTTTTAACACGATATTCAATTGATTTAATTTTATCTGCGTCATCATTTGCAAGAGTTGCTTGAACGAAATGCATATTTCCATCGTATACTTTAGTTACTGGATCAGCCACAACTCTAAACTCACTGATAATAAACGTGAGAGAAAGAGTAACGTCGTAGTTTGACGTAACGTCTGTATCTCCATCTTTAATTTCAAGGATGATTGAAGTAAAGTCTGCAGATTCATCATCTACTTCACCCACGTATTTTACGTTGTAATTATAAGTGCCCTTTTCAACATTTTCATTAACAGCAAAAGTTACTGAGATAGTATGACCAGAGATCAAATCTGTAAATTCATGGCTGTTTTCTTGTTTTGTTGCAGTATATTCGGCTATTGTGCCATGCAATGCTGATGCAGTTTGAGTATAAGTAATTTCATTTTTCTCAATTTCAGCTGAAACCTTCCAGTCAAATTCATAGTTGTTTGCACCGTTTTCAATTTGAGTGCCATTTTTGTCTTTTACAACAACGTTTGAAATTTCAAGAACGTTTTCTTCTGTGTTTACACTGCTATAAACACCGGCATTTGCACTGTTTGTTTTTGCACTGAAAGAAACTTGTTCGTCATTTATTCCTATTGCTTTTGTAAGAGATTGACTATAAATATTGCCATTGTAAATTATTGAGCCATAATCTTCACTATTGTCGATTGTAACTCTTGCCTTGCCGATTGTTGCAGACAAAACATATGTGATTTCATAGTTTGCATTGTCGCTTGAAATTGACAATTCTGAAACAATAAAATCACCAAAATTGCCTGTTTGTTCTGTTGGCGTTCCATTGTAAACATAGCCACCTGTTTTTACGTTGATACCATCTGTTGTTATTTTTACATATATTGTATCGTTGTTTACAAGGTCACTTGCAGTTTTTATTTCTGTGCTATATGATTTTCCATCATATGTTTTTGAAGCATTGCTTAAAGACACAGTCACTTTACGTGCTGTGATTGTGTAATAACTGCCTTCTTTTACATTGATAATATAGTTAGTGTTTGCGCCTGTAGCACTGATTGAATAGTTTGAACCTACGTTTGAAGTTTTTGTTGCTTCTGTTGTAAGAACAATATCGTTATTCCAATCGTTTGTAGGCATACCTTGTGATTCACAAGTGTAACCCATTGTTGCAATAGGGTCACCATATTTACTTGTT
>JAFVQA010000023.1 GCA_017505015.1 Clostridia bacterium | reverse complement strand
TTAGGGATTCGAACCCCAGGATGCTCTCACATCAACGGTTTTCAAGACCGCCGCTTTCGACCGCTCAGCCAACTCTCCAAAGCCCTATTAGTATATCAAAGGGTGTTTTTTGTGTCAACTGTTTTTTTTAATTTTATTGAGCAATTTTTTTAAAAATTTTCATATGTTTGCACAAATTGACAAAATTGGGTATTGCTATTTGTGTTGCCAATTTGATATAATTATATTGACTAAAAATATTTTTAGCCAACAAACAGTTTTGGGTGGTAAAAATTATGGCAACAAACGCAAAGAAAAAAATTTTAGAAATCGACCCATATCTTGCTCCGTTCGAAAAAGATATTGAGTTGAGAGTTCAACTTTACAAAGACAAAAAGAAACAACTTGTTGGCAGAAAAAAACTTGTTGATTTTGCAAACGGCCACAAATATTTTGGTTTTCATCGCACAGAAACAGGCTGGGTATATCGCGAATGGGCACCTGCTGCTGATCAGATGTATCTCACCGGCGATTTCAACAACTGGAATCTTCGCAGTCACCCAATGACAAAGGGTGAAAACGGTGTGTTCGAAATTTATCTTGAGGGTGAAAATGCGCTTGTGACAGGTCAAAAAGTTCAGGCTGTAATTATCAATGGATGGAAAGAACTTCGTCGCATACCGCTTTACGCAACCCGTGTTGTGCAAGACCCTGTTGATTATAGCTGGTGTGCCGAAATAGAAGACAAAAAACCTTTCAACTGGACAGACGAAGGCTTTGTTCCTGCAAAAACTCCGTTTATTTATGAGTGTCACGTTGGCATGGCTCAGGAAAAAGGTGCGGTTGGCAGTTATAGCGAATTTACACAAAACGTTTTGCCAAGAATAAAAGAGCTTGGCTACAACACAATACAAATCATGGCCATTATGGAGCACCCATATTATGGTTCGTTTGGTTATCAGGTATCAAACTTTTTTGCTGCATCATCACTCTATGGCGACAGCGATGGTCTTAAAGAACTCATCAACACAGCTCACAGCATGGGTATAACAGTGTTGCTTGACGTTGTTCATTCTCACGCTGTAAAAAACACAAACGAAGGTCTTAACGAGTTTGACGGCACGGTATATCAGTTTTTCCATGAGGGCGAAAAGGGCAACCACAGCGCGTGGGGTACAAAACTTTTCAACTATGGCAAAAACGAGGTTTTGCACTTTTTGTTGTCAAATCTTAAATATTGGATGGAAGAGTTCCACTTTGACGGTTTCCGTTTTGACGGAGTAACTTCAATGCTCTATCTCGACCATGGTCTAGGCAGTGCGTTTACAAGCTATGGTATGTATTTTTCTATGAATACAGATACCGAAGCGGTTACTTACCTGCAACTTGCAAACGAACTTATTCACCAAATCAATCCAAAAGCAATCACCATTGCCGAAGATATGTCTGGTATGCCGGGTATGTGCATTGCCATTAAAGACGGTGGCATTGGTTTTGACTATCGTTTGTCAATGGGCGTGCCTGATTTGTGGATAAAAACTCTCAAAGAATGCACAGACGATCAATGGGATATTATGAAGCTTTGGTATGAACTTACAATAAGACGTCCAAGCGAAAAAAACATTGGTTACAGCGAATCACACGACCAGGCTTTGGTTGGTGATAAAACGCTTATGTTCCGCCTTTGCGATGCCGAAATGTATACAGGTATGAGCAAACTTTATGGAACAAGCCTTGTTATCGACAGGGGTATTGCATTGCACAAACTTATCCGCCTTGTAACAGCATCACTTGCGGGCGAAGGATATCTCAACTTTATGGGCAACGAATTTGGTCACCCAGAGTGGATTGACTTTCCGCGTGAAGGAAATGGCTGGAGCTATCATTATTGTCGCAGACAATGGAGTCTGGTTGACAACGACGATTTGCGTTATAAAGGCCTTAACGAATTTGATAAAGCAATGATAAAATTGCTTAAAGAAGAAAAGGTTTTGCAAAAGCAGGCAATAAACCGCTGGATGCATCAAGATGACAAAATGCTTGTATTCTCAAAAGGTGACCTTGTGTTTATCTTTAACTTTCATCCTTCAAAATCTTTTGACGGTTACTTTATACCTGTTGGAAAAAAAGGCAAATATCAGGTTGTGTTGTCGTCAGATGACGTTCAGTTTGGCGGTTATTCTCGTGTAGACAAAAACCACGTATACGATGCATGGACAACACCTGCAGACTGGGTTGGCTTCCAGTGTTACGTTCCAAGCAGAACTGCAATAGTGCTTAAAAAAATCAAATAAAAACAAAATGACAGCCCCGTGAAAACGGGGCTTATTTTTATGCAAAAAAGTAACCTTTATGCATAAAAAGGTGGGTATACCTGTGCGTTTTATTTTTTAAAAAAATCGGCAGGTGTATGGTCTAAAAAAGTGCAAAAATTCCCAGAAGTGGGTATATGTGATTAAAAAACCGCAAAAAAAGTGCAACTATTTTGCAAAGTGTATTGAATTGCATAAAACTGTGTGTTATAATCACAAAAAATAGTTATAAGGAGGGATATCTATGGCTAATATGATTTGTGCATTGGCTATGACACGCGAACTTACTGCCATTATCTTGATTGCTGCTGCTACAGTGATAATGTTACTTATCGTTTTGTGTGGCCAAAAAAACAAAGCAACTGCAAAATATAATGCAGAGCTTGACAAAGAAAAGGTTGAAGACGAACCTGTTGAAGAAACTGCAGAACCAGTTGCAAAAGAACAACAAGAAGTTGCAGAAATTGCTGTTGAAGAAGTTGCTGACGAAGTGGCTGTTATAGAAGAAGCTGCAGAATCAGCAGAAAAACCTGTGAAAGAAGTTGAAGAACCAACTGCAGAAGATATCGTTGTTGAAGAAATTAAAGAAGAAGTTGCAGAAGAACCTGTAGCAGAAGTGGTTGCAGAAGATAATGCTGAGTCTGCTGTTGATGCAGAAGAGGTTGCGGCTGTTGAAGAAGTGACTCCAGTTACTCT
Source organism: Clostridia bacterium (assembly GCA_017505015.1). Taxonomy (GTDB): domain Bacteria; phylum Bacillota; class Clostridia; order Christensenellales; family CAG-314; genus Heteroclostridium. Next base: position 12,509 of record JAFVQA010000023.1, on the reverse strand, counting down.
CGAAGAACCAATTATTGACGAACCACAACAACCTGCTTGTTCAGATGAACCTGCTGACGAAGCAGTGCAAGAAGTTGCAGCTGTTGAAGTTGAAAAGGTAAAAACAAAACTCAACATTCCTGTTGGCAAAAAACGCACTTTTGCAGAAAAAATGATCGAAGCTGACGAAGAAAATCAGGCTATTTACAACTTGCTCAAAAACGAACTTATGAGTTATAAAAAGGTGAGCAACAGACTTACTAAAGTTATAGATATCTTTAAACATAAAGGTGCTTATCTTGCAAAAGTTGGTCTTACTGGCAAAACAGTAAAACTCCACCTTGCTCTTGATCCAAACGAATATGCAGTTACAAAATACCATCACCAAGACCTTGGTGAAAAGAAAAAATATGAGTTTGTTCCATTGGCTCTCAAAGTAAAATCACCACGCAGTCAAAAATATGCGCTCGAACTTATTGCTGGTGTAATGGAAAAAGCAGGTGTAACTAAAAACCCTAAATATCAACAAAAAGACTACGTTGCAGAAATGAAAGAAGCTCAAAAACCTGCAGACGAACAATAATTTTTAGTTGATAAAGACCTTCCGGAATGGAAGGTCTTTTTGTTTTGCTTAAATAACGCCCTTGTTTGTTTTGTGACAAAAAAACGTTGCGTTTGAATAATTGAATAACGAGTCTTTTTTTGTCAAAGAGCTGGTTTTTCTTGCCGTTGACATTTCGTTGTTATTGGGGTATTATTCAGTTATGAAAAAAACAAACGCAATGCGAATTTTAGACAAACAAAAAATAGAATATAAAGCAATAGAATACGACGTTAATCTGACGGAGGGTAAACTTGTTGCGCAAGCCTGTGGCCTTGATGGTCAGCAAGTGTTTAAAACGCTTGTAACGGTTGGCAATGACCTCAATCACTATGTGTTCGTTGTTCCTGTTGACGAAACCCTAAGCCTTAAAAAAGCCGCTAAAGCAGTGGGTGTAAAGTCTATTGCAATGATAAAACAAAAAGAACTTTTTCCGCTCACTGGTTATATCCATGGCGGGTGTTCACCAATAGGAATGAAAAAACAGTTTAAAACGGTTATCAATGACACAGCAACATTGTTTGACACAATATGTTTCAGTGGTGGCAAGGTTGGTTTGCAGCTTGAAGCGAGCCCATGCAAGATAGCTGATTTTTTGGGTGCAACCTTTGTTGACGTGATAGAATATTAAACATATTTCTGCATATTTGTTTAATAAGTGATTTATATGGCAATAAGTTGACTATGGCAATCAAAAATAAACAAAAAATGAAAAAACTATATAAATGGCCTAATATGTAAAGTTAGTTTAATTGACAAATCAACAATTTTGCGGTTATAATATTTTTTAGTGTGGCAAGTGTTTTTTGAAAATTGTTCAACTTTCAAAAAGCATCACACAAAAATAAATCAAGAGGTAAATGATGGAAAAAATAAAAATCACTTGTGACAGTTCAGCAGACCTTAACAGCTTGTTTGAAGCAAATGATGTTGGCGTTATTCCTTTGTTTGTAAATCTCGGTGAAGAAGAATTTTTTGACGGTGTAACAGTAACACCAGATGATATTTATAAATTTGTAGACGAAAAAGGCATTTTGCCAAAAACTGCGGCAAGAAGCCCAGAAGATCTCAAAGACTTTTTCAAACAATACACTGACGAAGGCTATACTGTAATTCACGTCAGCATCAGCAGCAAACTTTCAATGGTTTGCCAAAATGCCCGCATGGCAGCAAAAGAGATGCAAAACGTATACGTAATCGACAGCAAAAGCTTGTCAACAGGCACAGGTCTTGTTGTTCTCAGCGCGGTAGATATGGTTAAACAAGGTCTTTCTGCAAAAGAAATTTGCGACAAACTCGAAAAACGCGTTGAAAGCGTGCAAGCATCTTTCGTTGTAAACACAATGGAATATTTGCATAAAGGTGGTCGTTGCAGTGGCGTTGCGGCATTTGCGGCATCTGCACTCAAAATAAAACCTGCTTTGCTTGTAGAAAATGGTGCAATTTCTGTTTATAAAAAATATATGTCACGCACAGGTTCACGTGCAATCAGAAAATATCTCGAAGATATTTTTGAACAATTCAGCACACCTGATAAAACACGCATCTTTATTACTCATACAGAAATTGAACAAGAAGTTGTCGATTCTGTTCGCGAAATCCTTAAAGAAAAGGGTTTTGAAAATATTCTCGAAACTGTTGCTGGTTCAACAATAACTTCACACTGTGGCCCTGGCACACTTGGTGTTTTGTATATCAACGACGGCGAATAACAAAAAAACAAAAGACTGCTTTTGGCAGTCTTTTTTATTTGCTTTTTCGTTTTGTTGACTATGCAATAAAAGGTGTGATAAAATTTCTTTGTTTAAAAAGGAGATTGATCAATGGCGTTAAAAGCAGTTTTTTTCGATCTTGACGGCACTTTGTTGCCAATGGATCAAAATTTGTTTATTAAATCATATCTTGGCAATTTCGCACAAAAACTTGTGCCACACGGCTACGAGCCAAAACAATTTGTTCGGGCAGTCTGGATGGGTGTTGCTGCAATGGTTCAAAACGATGGCAAAAGATATAACGAAACTTTGTTTTGGGAACAGCTTGAAAAAGTTTATGGCCAAAAAGCATTTGACGATATACCTGTTATGGATGACTTTTATCAAAACGACTTTGACAAATCAAAACAAGTTTGTGGATTTAATCCAAATGCAAAACTTGTGGTAGACGAAATTAAAAATATGGGGTTAAAGGTTGTTCTTGCAACAAATCCAATTTTTCCTGCCGTTGCAACACAAAAGCGAATGAGCTGGGCGGGTTTCAGTTCTGATGACTTTGAGCTTTATACAACATATGAAAATTCTCGTTTTTGCAAACCAAATTTAGAGTACTACAAAGATATTCTTGCTCAGCTTGATTTAAAGGCAGAAGAATGCCTTATGGTTGGAAACGACGTGACTGAAGATATGGTTGCTCAAAAACTTGGCTTTAAAGTTTTTCTTTTGCCAGCATGCATTATCAATATGGAAAACAAAGATATTTCTTGCTATCCACAAGGTGATTTTAACGATTTGCTTGAATATATAAAACAACTTGTTGCACAAAACAACTAAATTTCAAATACATATATTATAACGGGAGGGTGTTTATCCTTCCGTTTTTTATATAAAAACACCTTAAATTCTGCGACGAGAGCCGTTTTATATTTAAAAAATTTTCTTTTTCCCGGTGCAAAAAACAGGCGAAAACAAGGTTTTTTCTTTCATTTTGCATAATATGGTTTATCTCACTTTACTATATAATCAATGTGCGTGAAATCAAAATCTTGTGCTAAAAAGGGGCATTTTTCAACAAAAAACACGATATTTTCCATATTTTTTCAAAAAATCTATTGACAAGTTTATATCGCTAAACTATAATAGTTAATATAAATAAACTAATTTTTGAGGAAAAAATATGGACAAATACCTGCATGCCAACATTGTTCTGTCAAAATTCAGCAGAGATTATATCGACCTTAAAAACGATTTGCCAATAAGGCCAAGCGAAATGGGTGTTTTAAACCTGCTTGTAAAGCGTGAGGGCAAATATACCCCGCTTGCCATTGCAGATATGTTGGGTGTTTCAAAAACAATGGTTGCAGCACATATTGCCGTGTTGGAAAAAGGCGAATATATCACAAAACAACCGTCAGAAACAGATAAGCGCAGTTTTTTCGTTTTGCCAACTGAAAAAGCAAAACGCCTTGTTGCCGAAGTAGACAATCGACTTGATAGTCAGCTCAAATTTTTAGAGCAAACTATGGGCGCAGATATGTTCGATGCTCTCATTACCCTTGCCGACTGGGCACAAAAAACAATAGAAAAAATGTAATTATAAAATCATGGTTTTGCAACCTGATGTCAAAAGGGGGAGCAAAGCAAAATCTTGCAAATATAACAGGTTAAACAATAAAAATTTCACCTCCTGAACAAAAAGCACGGAAACCCGTGCTTTTTGTTTTGTTAAAAAAAACCACTCAAACGAGTGGCTTTTTTATTTTTATTCTTTTATTTGAAAAGAGTTGTCATTCTTTTATTTTTAACCAATAAGTTTTTGCACCGTTGTCATTAACCTGTTCTACCTTGACAACAAAAATATCAAGTGCTTTTATCAGGTCAGAAAGTTTTTTATATCCATAGTTGCGCTGGTCAAAATCAGGAAAGAGTTTTGTCATTCTGTTGCCCAGATCAGAAAGGTTCACCCAGTCTTCTTCGTGGTCGGCAACTGTGGCAATAAGTGCATCAATTTTTTCTTTGCCAAGGTCACCAAGCAAATCCATGTGTCGCTTTTCTGTTTTAGATTGCGTCTTTTTGCTTCCTTTTGGTTCTTTCTTTTCGTTTACGTCAAGATAAATAAATTTGTCGCACGCATTGATAAGGGCTTTTGGTGATTTTTTTTCACCCATTCCATAAACAACTTTGCCATCTTCGCGAATGCGCATTATCAAACGAGTAAAGTCACTGTCGCTTGACACAATGCAAAAACCGTCTATGTTTTTGCTGTATAAAATGTCCATGGCGTCAATAATAAGGGTTGCATCGCTTGAGTTTTTGTTGCTTGTGTTGTGAAATTGTTGCACAGTGAGCAATGCATTTTCAGAGATATATGGCTTCCAGCTTGCACTGCTTTGCTTTGTCCAGTCGCCATAAATTCGTTTTGTGGTTACAACGCCATATTTAGAAAGTTCGTCAAAAATAGTTTTTGTATATTTTGGTGAAATGTTTTCTGCGTCAATGAGCAACGCAAGTTTAATGTTTTCTGCCATAATACTCCTTAAAAAAAGAAAAAATCCTATGATTGGCTGCATTCAACCTGCCTCACGCAGGTGGGTGAACTGCCGGCACTTGCTGTCTTCCGTTCGGCTCTCGCACTGTATCTCGTTAAAGATACCGGCATGACATCCATGCCATGGACTCCGCTCTCCCTTTTATAAAATGTGGTTGACGCACAAGCCATCTTTCATAGGATATTTAAATTATATAGTCAAAAATTCCATTTGACAATAGCAAAATAAAAATTTGTTAAAAATTTATTTGAAATTTTAACTAAAAAATGTTAGTATATAGCCACAATAAATTTGCCCTCATGGTCAAGCGGTCAAGACGTAGCCCTCTCAAGGCTGAATCAGGGGTTCGATTCCCCTTGGGGGTACCATTTTTACCCGTGCACAAAAGCTAGCTTTCTAGTAGTTGTGTATGGGTATTTTTACTTTACCCCAATTTTGCTGAACGTTTCAGCAAAATCCTAGACTACACTAGGATTGCCTATGGTTTACACGGCAAATTTTATGCAGTCTATGTCAAACCTGACCCTGGAAGCCTTGTATTTATGGGCAACGTTGTCTCTTTTTTCCTGAATTGTCAGGAGCATCGGTGTCAATACGTCCATAAGTCTGTGCAGATTGAGTATCACTTCTACCTTGTCGTTGTCTACGTAGATTATACGTATCAGCGAGTGATACAGTTTTTGCAGTGACTTAAACTCCTTGACTTTTAACAACTCATAGAAAGCCTGTGCCTTCTTTTTGACAACAAACGGGTTGAACAGAGGATAAGTCTTCAACTGGTCTATTAGCTCATCCAGCCGTTCGTTTACCTCATCCGTATCTGCAAGTATAGCTCTGTACTTATCTGTCAGTTCGTATGGGGTATCTATCAAGTCCTTGTTGTTCTCACCCAACTCAACCAACTGTCTGTTTAGCTGTACCAATTGCTGGTGCAGCTTTTCTTTTTCTTCTCGTATTTTGTCATAGCCACTCAGGTATGCATATTCAACCAAGTCTACAAGAGACTGTCTGTTGCTTGGAGCTAACAACCCCTCAAACAGCAACGAGTAAACGTAGTCGTCCAAGTAGTCAGTGGCAATACCTTTTGCAGTGCAAATCTTAGCACCTTTTCTGCTACATCTGTAGAAGGAATATTCAATACCACTTCTGGTACTTTCTTTGCCACCACATACTGCATTGCCACAGCTACTGCAACGTATCAACCCAGATAACAGGTATTTTCTGTTTTTACGTGGCATAGCTAGTTCTTTCCTTTTCCTTGCATCCAGTATATGCTGTACCTTGTTAAAGGTATCTTCGTCTACTAGTTGTGGCATACCACCTGGTATACGTATTATCTCGTCTTCTGACCTACTGGTATGGCTATTACGTGAGCCACCTTCTCTAGTGGCTTGCTTGTTGTATATGTACTCCCCAAGGTACTTTCTGTTCCTGAGTATGTCGTAGAAATGTGAGGTATACTTGCTGCCATCAGACCTTCTGTAGCCATTGGCGTTCAAGTAGTCACGTATATGTGTGTATCCGTGACCTTCCAGCACCATATCAAAGATAATCTTGACAGCCTTTGCCTCGTTCTCATCAATTACGTAGTGCTTATTTTTGACCATATAACCTAGCAATGGTATGCCACCATGTACCTTGCACTCCTTGGCATTTGCTATCTTGCCAGCCGTTGCTTCTCGGGATAGTTTCTTTGAGTATAGCTCTGCCATACCCATTGACATAAGCTCAAAGAACTCGCCTTCTGGTGTATCATTGAACCCTTCAATAGCACTTACCACCTTTATGCCGTACTTGCGAAAATGCTTTTTGTAGTACCTTGCATCATCTACATTTCTGCCAAACCTATCCATACGGTGGACTATGACCATATCAAACTTTCTGCCTTCTGCATCTTTGACCATCTGTTGAAAGCTCTTTCTGTTGGCTGACGTACCTGTCTGTGCTTCGTCTACGTATTCGTGAGACAGGTAGATATTGTTAGCTTTGCAAAAGTTACGTATTGCTGCTAGTTGTACAGTTATGCTTGACTCTTGCTGCTTATCTGACGAATACCTTGCGTATGCAACTGCTATTGCCATTGTCTTCTCCTTTTAACTTTTAAGTTTAAATTTTTAAGTAAAAAAGACTCCATAGGCCATACACCTATGGAGTTTTGTGGTTATTTGAAGACGATTGAAATATCGTCATTTACATCGTCAATCTCAATCTTGTCGATATACAAACGGAACAAGTCACGTGTTATATCTGCCGAAGTGAAGATGTCTTCAACTGTTAACGTTGCCTTATTTGTATCTTGAAGAAGACTTTGCATAGCAGTACAGCTATTTTGCAAGTCTGCTATTTGAGACTCCTTCTTTGCCTTGGTCTCTAGCATAAGCTCTGCCTCTTCCTCGTACCTTTGAGCCAATAGGGCACTTGTTGTAGATGCTGCTTTGACCAATAGGGCAGATACCTTCTTGTCAAGCTCGGCAATTCGTTGCTTGAGCTTGCATATCTCACTTGATATATCCTTGCTCATACTTGCATAGACCTGTGCAGAACCTGACGTGTTGATATAGTCGTTAATGCTGTTGGCTATCATATCCTTGATAGCAGTCTCAATATACTCTGCACGTATATTTTTTGTCTTGCAAGTGCTACCACTTTTTGAGCTATGGTTTGGGCAAGCATACGTTCTGTACTTGTCCTTAGTCTTGCTTATATGCTGTGTTGAGCCATGCATGTTCTTACCACAAGACTTGCACACCAACAGTCCAGTGAGGACATATTCTGGGTGCGAATATTGCTTTGCTTTGTTGGAATTTTCTCTCATAATCGTTTGAACCTTGTCGAACAAATCTTTAGATATAATGGCAGGTATGGCATCTTGCGTGCGAATTTCGTCAAAGTTCTCGATAAGAACCCTGTTCTTCTTACGCTTGCCACCAATGCGATTGTAAACCAATGTGCCATAATACTTGTCGTTTTTGAGCATTGCGTTGATTGTTGTAGCAGAGAACTTTCTGCCAGCATTTGTGCGATAGCCTTGTTCTTCAAGCAAGTCTGCAATTCGTTGGTAACCTCAACCAATCGCAAACTTCTCGAACATAAGCCTTACTGCAGGTGCTTGTTCGTCGTTTATCTCATAACGTTTGGCAACTATCTGCAAGCCATATGGTGCAAAGCCACCAGATGTCTCGCCCTTGCGTGCGTTGTTGCACTCTGCTGCCATAACGTCACTGGCTGTTCTTCTTGCTACGTATTGGTTTTGAGCAAAGAGGACGTTTCGCATAAATTCGCCAGCTGGAGTATCTGCACTGGCCACGTCGTCACCTGCCAAAAAGTGACAGCCATATACCTTGAGTAGTTTAACTGCAGTTGTAGCATCGCTCATATCACGAGCCAGCCTGTCTAGCTTCATGACAACAATTACGTCAATCTCTTGGTTTTCTGCCATAGACATAAGCTTGTTGTACTCTGTGCGTGCTTCCGTGAACATACCACTCTTGTTGTCTTCTTGCAGAATATGTGCTACCTCAAAAAAGTCGTATTGACTCACGAAGTTGATGCACTCTGCTATTTGTGTTGGAATAGACGTATCTTTTACGTCTTCTGCACTCTTACGTGCGTATATAGCCACACGCAATTTTTTAATAGAATATTTAAGGCTACGTTGTTGTAGCGTAGCCTTGAGTTGCATTATTTCTTTGTCATCAAGTGTTCTCATTTCTATCTTGGTCTCCCTGGTTGAATTTGTTCAATATTGCCTTTGAAATCTCATCTGTTAGCTGTTCACGTTCGAACTCTGGCAGATTTTGGACATAAGGAAAGGGCAGTGATTCAAACTGCCCTTTGCATTTGAGAAGGTCACTTCTCTTGATAGAAATTCTTGTCATCGTGCAACCCTCCTGATTTGGGATGCACCCAACTTGCCAACAGGTGCAATATCTGTGCAAGCATCGTTGTTGATTACAACAGGTGGTTGTGGTTGTTCGTCTTCTGCAGGTTGTCTCCAATGAGAAGTATCTACTCCTGCATCGTTAAGCAAGCCAGTATCGAAAACAAAGTGGACACACCTTCTGCTGAACTTTTTGCAATCGTTTCTGCCATTGTCGCATACAGTGAGGCCTTGTTCTTTCCACTTGTTCTTGACTGTAGCAACCTCAGCAATTTTGCCATTTCTGAGTACCTCTTCAACCTTGGCTGTAGCGATATATACGTGACATTGTCCTTTTTTCTGCTCAATTGTACCAAAATCATCACAATTTTGAGGTACAGAGTAGCTATAAGTTCTTTCGTCAACATAGTTGAAGTTGCGAACTTTTTGGATAACAAAGTCTTTGATGAGTTCAATACCTTTTTTGGCAATATCTCTATCCAAAACCCTGTCTTGTTCTGGTTGAAGCAATATTGACATAAGCTCTGCTTCGTCTAGCTCAATGCTGAAATATTCTTTCATGAGCTGGAGAGTCAAGCAAATTGTTGTATATTTGAGCTCCAATCTATCTGATAGATTGTCTCGTTTTTTCATGATGCCATGCACGATTTTCTGTGCTGCATCGAATCTATCGCATAGTGTTGACAATGGAATATTGCCAACGTACTCTGCAAACTCTCTGCCTGTGTGACCATAGTGCTTGAGAACTGTGCTCTTGATGAGAGTTGCAGTCTCGGCATCAGGTGTCCACACGATACCTTGTGTCTGCAACACACGAGCTTTGAGGCCTTGGTTTTCGCTGTTGAGTTCTTCGATTGGAGTTTCACTTGAAATTATAACGGTGCCACTCCAGCCATAGTTCTGTTCCTTGAGCTGGCCAGAAGTGTCGCAACGGCCTTTCTGTTCGCCACTTGCAATGGTGTATACAAGGTTTGCTGCATCCATATTTGGATTTGTTGTTATATCGTCAAGAACGATAGGGAGACCATGGATGCCGTCAATACCTGCAAATATTGCATTTTGAGTCGCATGGAAGGTACGGACAAGACTTTGCTTGTTTGAAATATCTGGGCAAGCAAAGGGACTTACCATAAGTTGTTCTGCTGTTGTTTTGCCTGTGCTGCTTGAACCACAGAGGTTGACAACTATTGTGCCAATATCTCTTTCGTCCTTTAAAAGCGAAGCTACGGGTGCAGAATAGCCAATTGCCATTGCCAATGTGAGAGTCTTGCAAGGATATACAACGTTCTGCAAGAATTTTTGGTAGTCTGCTTTGCTACCTGCCTTGAACTTCATGTTCCTTGTCGTTGTTGAAGTGTGGCCATTTACCTTGTTCGTATCCATAAGATACAAGTTTGTACCTTGGTGTTTAAGCCAACCAAGTTGGTTGTGGTAGTATTCAACTATACCATTTTTGCGACAGTGCTGATAGCCATCATGCAAATACCATTGCACCGATTGTTCCATATATGGCATTACCACTAGTTTGTTTGATGCTAGGGTTGACAAGAGGTTTGAACCATAAATGTCTGTTGTTGTCAACGTAAAATCGAATTGAGATTGATTGTAGTCGTTGACCAAGATTGTGATTTGTTCTGGGTTTTTACCCATTTCCAATTGCCTTGTGATTTTTGTTACTTTGAATGCTGGTGAGACGTCGTCGATTACCTGATTTTTCTTGCCAACGAAGTCCATGCATCCATTTTGTTGGTTGTAGTAGAGCATTTCCTGTGCTCCTTGAAATATGTATTAATAGGCACTTAACCCCTCGATCTAGGGCATGTTTTTGACAAGCAATTACAAAAGTATCCTACATAAATATTGCTCCGAGCATTTTTAACTGTTAGGAATTGACAGAACAATATATATAGGGTAGAAAATTTGGTTAATGGTAATCGGCTGCATGCTTTTGACACTCATAACAACCCGATATTGTCCAATATAGCCAAAAACTAGCTAAAAACTAGCCAAAAGTCCTTTTATCACAGTTGTTTACTGTTGAAAAAAACATTATGTCCTATAATGGATTGTTGTGACAATTTTTTAATTCCTAACTGTTAGGAGTAAAATTGAATTACAGAACAATATATGTAGGCTTTTTTTGCTGTTTTTTAACTTCGTATTTTTTGATGCAATCAATCTTATATGCCTTATTGTTCTATCACAAAAACTCCTAACACTTAGGGGAATTGTGACAGAACAATATATGTAGGTTGTGGAAATGCTCTATATCTTTTTAACCTGCCTTCTGGACAAATCTGCAGAGTTTTTCTGGCATCTTTTTGCTGGAAATATACGTTTTGAATCCGTCTCCAACTCTGACCAAAACTCTTGTAGTTGTTGGCAGATTGTAAGTCTTGCCGTCAAGAGGAGACTTCCAGTTTTCTTTGCCCTTGTACTCCTTACTTTCCAAGGTAAGATAGTTCTTTTTTATGACCTTGTAGCCAAGGCGAACGTACTCCATAGTGAGCTTTTGCTCTTCTTCAATAACGGACATCACGTCAACCAGCTTGAGGTTGAGTTTTTGAGCAATTAGCCTTGCAAAGCTCAGTTGGTCAATTGTCCTTTGTGGGGTTGTTTTTTTACTTTCTGTCTTTTTCATGATATTCTCCTTTAATATTCGTGAGAGTAGAGGATTGTACTGTGGTCTACGTCATCTATAACGAAGACAGTTTGAGTCAACAAATCTTTATACTCTTGCTTATAGTCCATATAGACTATGCTTGTATGCTTTGGTTGTTCTTGGGTGTGTGTGATTTTGAGCATGGAACCTTCTTGGCTGAACTTAAACACTTGCAGATAATCCATTTTTACACCCAGTGCAATATTGCTGTCTATGCTGTTCCAGATAGCTAGCTGTACCTCAATTGGCAACGTCTCACTGATGCCACGAGTCATGTAGCGAGTTTCGCTTAAATATTCAAACATACCTCAAAACTCCTTCTTGCTATGTGCTTGTGGCACCTGTGGGCATTGTTGAGCTTCTGTGTGACGATTTGACGCATTGTTGTGACACGAGATTGTGTTTTGCACACACCTGCCACAGGGCGAATAAACGGCTCAAAATGGCATATTTTAAAGAGGACAATTCCGTCTCCAGAGTCAGACGAAATAAAGACCTGTTTTTGCCACGTGACGTTATTTTGGGTATCTGTCACGTCTATGTCGGGGAGTACGTCTGCAAGGTTGTATTTTGACATTACAAGTGCCATTTCTTCGTCCTTTTCTACTAGCACCAGTGCTGCTATTGCATTGTCTATGTTATTGCGTATTAGATCCACAGCCAAAAGAGAGGACTGCAACGAGTCCTTGAGTTTTGAGGGATAGTTGCACCTTGACATATGCTCGACCAATTGGTCTTGAGTTAAAAAAGTTTTCATACCATATCTCCTTTGGATAGCAAAAAGGGTTGCCGCAGTTGGGCAACCCTTTCTTATATTTTCTTTATTAACTTGCTATCCATAGTTATGATATATTTTTGTGATAACTAATTTTACAAAATTACAAACGCTATTTTCCAAAAGCAGCACCATATTCATTCCTTATGTCTTTTTCTACTTGTTTATAATTCATGTTGTTATTTTCAGTAGAAAGAATCACATATACTTTTAAATACTTTTTTACATATTTTCTGCTATTAAAACCCAGTTTTAAAGAAACGCAATTATTTATCTTATTATTATTCCAATGCTCTTTTAATCTTGAGCAAATTTGCCCTGCACTGCCAACGTAAAAAACACAATCCTTTT
>JAFVQA010000168.1 GCA_017505015.1 Clostridia bacterium | reverse complement strand
GCAGAAAGGTAATATTTGCCGTTAGATGCTTGGTCGACATCATAATATGCATAAACATAATCAAAGTCGTTTGTGTCAACGGTTTTGCTGCGGATTTCGTATTCATATGTGCCAATTGCAGCAACTTTGTATGTGGTTTTATATTGCTTTAAGTCGGTTTTGAAAACGGTTGCAACAACATTTGTGTTATATCCCGTAGAAACTTCTGGTTTGTATGTTGCGCCGTTATAAATAATGTTTCCGCTTTCATCCATCGAAACATCTGCGCTGCCAGAAGTGCCACCACCAACCTCGTAATATGTGTTTGCTATTGAGTTATACACAATGAAACTATTGCTTGAGTTAACATAATAAGCGTTGTATCCGCCTGCAAAGCTGTCTGTAAATGCATAATTATAGGAAATGTCGCTATAAATTATATAAAGGTTTTGTTTTATTGTTGTTGGAGAAACCTCGCCGTCACGGCTTGCGCCTTGGAAAGCGTATTCATGTTTCCACCAAGTGTTTGAGTTTGCAGCTTCGTCAAAGCTTGAAACAAGATATCTTGTATAGTTTGTCATTAAACTTGTGCCGGTTGGGGCAGGGATTTGAGAAGCTTTTATTTCATAATATCTGTATTCTTTGCCGTTTTGAACAACTGTGTGTGTATAGTTATATTCCTTGCCGTTATATCTTGCTTGCGTATTATTTTTGCCACTGCCAGTTGTTTCTGTTACGCCAGAAGCACCAGAAACTTCAACAAAATATGAATAAGGTCTTGTTTTATGCTCAAGGGCTAAGCGGTCATAATAATAAGGATTAGAGAAATAGTTGTTTGTTGCAGAGCCGTTGCCGTTAAGAACATGTCTTGAGTCTGGAACAGATTGCACGGTTTCAAAGTTATATGAAACAAGTGTGCTATTTGAGTCAACGCTTAAGGCAATGATAACATTTGTTGTGATATAGCCATATTCGTCAACATATGAGTCTGCAGTCTTAATAATTTCATAGCCGATGTTTGTGCCGTCTGCAAGCACGAGGTCGCCGTCGGTTGTTTTAAATGACGAAACAAGAGTTGCGTCTTTTAAGTTTTTATCGGCATTTGTTACATACACATTGATATCAATGTTTGAGTTGGCAACATATTGAGTTGCAATGATGCCAACATTTGTGCGGTCGCTGTAATATGCAACAGAGGATGAGTAGTTGTCGTCTTGATGCACAGCAAGAACCTTTTTGTCGATTCCGCCCACATTTTTGTTGGTCATTTTGATTGAATAGAACGAGAAGTCGGCATAGTTTGCATATGAACCAAACTCGTCAGGAGCTGGAACTGATTGCTTGTCAAACGCAATATAGTCGCCTGGGTGAAGTCCGGTTGCAATGTATTCGTGACCAGTTACAACAATTTTTCTGCCGTAACCTTCAACGCCGTTTGGGTCATTTGGGTTGCCGGTAACTATTATGTTGCCACTTAAATCATAAATATTAACAATAACCTCGGTCAAGTATTGGTCGCCAGAGTCAAACAATCTGTCGCCATTGAACACAGAACCCGAAAGTGTGAAGTTTGTAACTTTTGCATAGTTTGCATAATAGTGGAAGTTGTTGGTGTTAAAGTGTGAAACAGCGGTTAACACAGAACTGTTTTCGCCAGCAATATATTGGTCGCCAAAAAGGCTGTCATAGCATTCAGAAACTGCAATGTTAGTTTTAAAGTATGGAAGT
>JAFVQA010000167.1 GCA_017505015.1 Clostridia bacterium | reverse complement strand
GCCCTGTGCTTTTTACCGCTTTTATACGGTTTCTGATTTCACGCATTCCCTTCATTTAACAACCTTAGGCAAACGTTTTTTTCCAGTTTTGGCATGCTTGTTTTAACATTTCTGAAAGTTCATCTTTTATGATTTTGTCTTTCAAAATTCTATCGAGAACAGGTTTGCCCTGCCCGTCCATAAATGCTTCAAAACTTGCTTCTGCTTCTGCTATTTTCTTTACATCAATATCATCAAAGAAGCCGTTTTGCAACGCCCAAAGGATAGCAATTTGTGCCTGAGCCGACTTTGGCGAATTGTTGTTTTGCTTCATTATTTCAACAAGCTTATCGCCCTTATCGATAATTGCTTTTGTGCGCGCATCGAGGTCCGAGCCGAACTGCGCAAAAGCTGCAAGTTCTTTGTATTGTGCGTATTCGCCCTTAAGCTTACCAGCAACCTGTTTAAACGCTTTCATCTGTGCCGACGACCCTACACGAGAAACCGATATACCAACAGAAATTGCAGGGCGAACACCTTGATTGAACAAGTCGGTTTCCAAGAAAATCTGACCATCAGTAATCGAAATAACATTTGTAGGAATGTATGCCGAAACGTCGCCTTGTTGAGTTTCAATAATAGGCAACGCAGTAAGCGAACCACCACCATTTTCTTCGTTCAATCGGGCAGAACGTTCAAGCAACTTTGAGTGCAGATAGAAAACGTCGCCAGGATAAGCTTCACGCCCAGAAGGACGCTTCAACAACAATGAAACTTGTCGATATGCAGCTGCGTGTTTTGAAAGGTCATCATACACGATAAGAGCGTCCATACCATTTTGCATGAACCACTCGCCCATAGCACAACCAGCATACGGAGCAATATACAAATTGGCAGCGTTTTCCGAAGCCGAAGCAGCAACGATGATTGTGTATTCCAACGCACCATGCGATTCTAAAAGCTGAATTGTGCGTGCAATGTTTGCGTTTTTTTGTCCGATTGCAACATACACCGAGTATACCGGACGAAAATCTTTGTCGCCCGAAGCCAAGCCTTCTTTATTTATTTTTGCTTGATTTATGATTGTATCGATAGCAATAGATGTTTTGCCTGTTTGACGGTCGCCAATGATAAGCTCGCGTTGACCACGCCCGATAGGTATCATTGCATCAACTTCCAAAATACCAGTTTGCAAAGGCTGATTAACCGATTTTCTTGGCAAAATGCCAGGGGCAATTTTTTCAACCGGATAAAATTCTTTTGCCTTGATTTCACCCTTGTTATCAAGAGGTCGCCCAAGCACATCAACAACTCTGCCTAACAGCTCTTTGCCAACAGGAACACTCAAAAGCTTGCCGGTAGTTTTTGCTTCGTCGCCTTCGTTAAGGTTTGCAGCATCACCCAACAAAACGCAACCAACTTCGTTTTCACCAAGATTTAGTGCAATTCCAAAAACATCGTCTTTAAAGCTAATCATTTCGTTATACATAGCTTCGCTCAGACCACTTAGGCGAGCAACACCATCGGCAAGTGCCACTATCTTGCCAACATTGCTGTGGCGATTTGCAGATTCTAATGCCTGTATTTTGGCGTTAATGTCGTTTAAAATATCGTTCATAAATTTTTATGTTATGGCTTTTTGCAAGAGCGTATAAGATTTTCAATATCAGCAGAAACACTACGCTGATAAACATCGTCGGCAACGCGCACGCGCACGCCACCAATTAAAGACTTGTTCAATTTTTTTTGCACAACAACTTTTTTGCCCATACGCGAACAAATTTTTTGTTCAAGCTCAGCGATTACTTCTTG
>JAFVQA010000166.1 GCA_017505015.1 Clostridia bacterium | reverse complement strand
GTCAATTGCTTTTGCATTGAACAAGATAGCTTCTGCCAAAGTTGTTTTACCTTCGCCACCGTGACCTACGAGTGCAACGTTTCTGATGTTTTTAGCCAAATTCGCCATAAAAGTACACCTCTGAATTATGATTTCAAGCTGTTTGCCTGTTTAAATTCGTATAAATTTTTATAAAATAAAGACGATTTTTATACAAACGCCTAACAAACACACTATATCATATTAGCAACACAATTTCAATACCCTTTTTAAAGAAATTTCGACATTTTTTATATAAAAACAAATGTTTTACATTACAACTTTGCATAAAAATCAAGATATTTTAAATATTCTTTCTCTTTATTGTCAGAAAGAAAAAAACTCACCTTTCCTTTCATTTTTGTTTTTTTATTCAGCCCATTCATTTTTATTTTGTTTGCAAAAGATTGAGCAACTTTGCCCACGTTGTCAAACACGGGCAAACCAAAAGACTCAAACACCTGTTTTTTGTGAACGTAATGAGTGCAACCCAAAAAAATGCTTTTAAAACCAAACAAATTAAAGCCAGAAAACACTTTTTCAAGATAAGTTTTAAGTTGCACGTCAGAACAGCCCTTTTCTATCATATCGGCGCAACTTTCAAGCGGAAACACAAAAGTATCTTTGTCTGCACCAATTATTTTTTTTGAGTCTGCCGTTGCTTTGGTGCAAAAAACAATGCATGGTTTTGGCACGTTTGCAACGTCTGGCAAAATGCCATCTATAATAATTGATGGATATTTTGTCTGTAAATCAGCAACACACAAACTTGTTGCCGTGTTACACGCCACAAACACACCCTGCGGTTTGAAAGATAAAATTTTTTGCATATTGCAACTGACAATGCTTTCAATTTCTTTTTGAGTTTTGTTTCCATATGGAACGTTTAAATTGTCGGCAAAATATAAAAAATCGTGATATGGCAACAGTTTTTGCAACCTTTTTAACAACACAAGCCCACCCACACCACTGTCAAACACCGCTATTTTGTTTTGCATATATCCCCCTTGCACAAATATTGCTAAAGGTTATGCAAAGTTTTCAAATTTTTTGTCAAAGTTGAAGATATTAGACAAAAAAAGGCGTTAAATTGTTGCTAATTTTTAAAAACCGTGCTAAAATACCATAGTTAAATGAAATACTATCAAATTGAGGGAGTTTTTAAAAATGCCTAATATTAAATCAGCAGAAAAAAGAGTAAGCGTTTCTTCAGCTAAAAAATTGCAAAACCAAATGGTTAAATCACAAATGAACACTGCAATTAAAAAGTTCAACGCAGCTATCGCAGCTAACGACGTAGAACTCGCTGAAAAACTCTTGTCAGAAGCAGCAAGCAAAATTGACAACGCTGCAAGCAAAAAAGTTATTCACAAAAACAGTGCTAATCACAAAAAAGCTCAAATCGGCAAAGCTTTGTTCCAACTTAAATCTGGTATCATCGTTGTTAAAGCAGACGCTAAGAGCTTGAAACAAGCTGAACAAAAAGCAGCAGCTGCAAGAAAAGCAGAAGAAAAAGCAGCAGCTATCGCAGCTTGGAAAGAAGAAAAAGCAGCTAAAGAAGCAGCTAAAGAAGCAGCTAAAGATCCAAAAGCAGCTAAAAAAGCAGCTAAAAAATCTAAATAAGACGCTTAAAATTCTTTTTGATTTGTAGAATAAGGCCCGACCAAATGGTCGGCCTTTTTGCGTTTGAAGATAATTTTGAAACAATCCCCCTTTTTAAAACAAAAAACCGTGCAAAAATGCACGGTTTTTTGTTTTTATTTTTTCTCCAACATTTTTTTGAGTTCTTCTAAAAAAGTGTTACTGTCTTTAAACTGACGATATACAGATGCAAAGCGTATGTATGCTACGTCATCGAGTGATTTAAGACCATTCATAACCATTTCGCCAATTTTTTTAGACGAAATTTCACGATCCATAGAGTTGTAAATTTGTTTTTCGATATCTGCAACAAGCTGATCAATTTCGTGAAGCGAAACAGGGCGTTTTTCGCAAGACTTAATAATGCCGTTTTTGATTTTGTTCATATCAAGCTGTTGTCTGCTTCCGTCTGCCTTTATCACCAAAACAGGGGTTGTTTCGATAGTTTCATAGGTAGTAAATCTTTTACAGCAAGAGTTGCATTCACGTCTGCGTCTGATAGCGTTAAGATCGTCTACCGGGCGTGAATCTATAACTTTAAGATCTGCGCAACCACAAAAAATACACTTCATAGCTATACCTCGTTTTCAGGTTTGTTATTATTTGAAATATTCTACACCGCTTTTGAAAATCTTCATATCATAGTTGCCATCGATGTTTTTATAAAGATTTTCGCCAATACGTTCGCTGTGACCCATTTTGCCAAGAACTCTGCCGTCTGCAGAAGTGATGCCCTCTATTGCATATACAGAGCCGTTAGGGTTGAATGGGCTTGTCATTGTTGCATTTCCGTCAAAATCAACGTATTGTGTTGCAATCTGACCGTTTGCAATGAGTTTTGCAAGGTTTTCGTCGTCACAAACAAAGCGACCTTCGCCGTGAGAAATTGCAACGTCATAAACGTCGCCAACTTTTACGTTTTGCATCCATGGTGACAAATTGCTTGCCACACGTGTGCGTGTGATTTGAGAAATGTGTCTGCCAATGTTGTTGAAAGTAAGTGTTGGTGAGTTGTCTGTCATTGGAGCAATTTTGCCATTTGGCACAAGACCGAGTTTGATAAGTGCCTGGAAACCGTTGCAAATGCCAATAATAAGACCGTCACGTTGTTCAAGCAATTTTTCTATGCTTTCTTTGATATATGGGTTTGACAACACAGTAGCAATAAATTTGCCTGAACCATCTGGTTCGTCGGCGCCACTGAAACCACCAGGAATTGCCAGAATGTTGCATTCGTCAATAGCTTTTGCCATCACCTGAACGCTGTCCATAATATCTTTGCTTGAAAGGTTTTTAAGAACAAAACTGTTTGTTTGTGCACCTGCAAGTTCAAACTGACGGGCAGTGTCATATTCACAGTTGTTTCCTGGGAAAACTGGGATAAACACTTTTGGTTTTGCAATGCTAATTTTTGCTTTTTGAGCAGGAGCAACGAAAGATACGTTTTGCGCAACACCAACCGCAGGTGCTGTTGTTGGATATACCTTTTCGAGCTTGTTTTTATAACTGCCAAGCAACTGTGCAAGGTCACAAACTTTGCCACCGATTGAAACTTTGCCACTTTCGTTTGTAGTGCCAACAAACACTTTGTCAAAGCCGTCAAAGCAATCGTCACTTTCAACAGAAACAACAATGTTTGCATAGTCAGGGCGGAAGAAATCTGCATTTGCTTCGAAATCAACGCCAATACCGTTGCCAAACACGCTCTTTACAACTGCACTGTACACACCACCATCTTCTACAACAGTTGCATATTTTACGTTGCCGTTCAAAATATTTTTGTTAATTTCGTCAAACAAAACTTTTGCATAGTTAAAGTCTGGCATATAGTTTTCGTCACGTTTGATTGGCAACAAATAAAGTTTTTTGCCACCTTGTCTCAAAACGTTGTCGATAACGTCTTTGCATTTTGCAGTGCCTATTGCAAAAGAAATGAGAGTTGCAGGAACGTCGATATCTTCAAAACTGCCACTCATTGAGTCTTTGCCACCAATAGCTGCAATGTCAAGACCCATTTGTGCCTCGAAAGCACCAAGCAATGCAGAAACAGGCTGGCCAAAGCGTTTTGCATCGCCGTTGAGACGTTTGAAAAATTCCTGCAGGCTGAGGTAAACCGTTTGTCTGTTTACACCTGCCGCAATAAGTTTAGACACGCTTGTAAGCACGGCATAAACACTGCCAACAAACGGGCTGTTTTGTGTAAGATGTGGATTGAAACCAAATGATGCAACGCTTGCAGTATCACTGTTATCTGTGCCAAGTTTAGCCGCCATAACAATAGCAGGGGTTTCTTGCATTTTGCCACCATATGGGAGCAAAACACTGCGTGCACCAATTGTTGAGTCGAAAGTTTCGACCATGCCTTTTTGTGAACATACGTTGAGTCTGCCAAGTTCGTTTACCAAAGCAGAAACGTAGTCTTTTTCTTTAATATATTTTTCTGTAACTTCGTCAAGACTGTCAAAGAAAGTGCATTTATCTTCTTCGATAGTAACGTCGTTAGATTGTTTTACACCGTTTGTATCAAGGAAAGATCTTTCGATATCAACGATTGCATCTTCTTTAAAGAACATACGCAATCTGCCTGTATCTGTGATTTGAGCAACGTTTGTAGCAGAAAGGTTTTCTTCGTAGCAAAGTTCAACGAATTTTTGTTCGTCTTTTGCATCGATAACAACTGCCATACGTTCCTGACTTTCGCTGATAGCAAGTTCTGTGCCACTCAAACCCTCGTATTTTTTAGGCACTCTGTCAAGGAAAATATCAATGCTGTCTGCAAGTTCGCCAATAGCAACCGAAACACCACCTGCACCAAAGTCATTACATTTTTTGATGAGTTTTGATACGGCTGGGTTTTTAAATAAACGTTGAATTTTACGTTCTGTTGTTGCATTGCCCTTTTGAACCTCTGCACCACAGCTTTCTACTGATTTTGCGTTGTGAGATTTTGAAGAACCTGTTGCACCACCACAACCGTCACGGCCAGTTGCACCACCAAGAAGAATAACAACGTCGCCAGCCTGTGGTTTGCTGCGAACAACGTTTTCTGCCTTATTCTGAGCAACTACAAAACCTGTTTCCAAACGTTTTGCAACGTAGTTTGGGTGATAAACTTCTTGCACAAAACCAGTTGCAAGACCAATCTGGTTGCCATAAGAAGAAAAACCACTTGTTGCAGTTTTTGAAATTATGCGTTGTGGCAATTTGCCTTTGAGTGTTTTGTCGATAGGTTGAGTAATGTCTGCGGCACCTGTAATGCGCATTGCGTGATAAACGTAAGTTCTGCCACTGAGCGGGTCACGGATAGCACCGCCAAGGCACGTTGCCGCACCACCGAAAGGTTCAATTTCTGTTGGGTGGTTGTGAGTTTCGTTTTTAAACATCAACAAATAAGTTTCTTCTTTGCCGTTTTCTGTAACGTTTACTTTTACAGAGCATGCATTGATTTCGTCAGATTCGTCAAGGTTTTTAAGGATACCGTATTTTTTCATGTATTTTACAATGCAAGTTGCGATATCCATCATGCACATATATTTGCCACGTGGAGCAGAAACTTCGTTGAACACTTTTGTATAGTGGTCAAATGCGGCCTGAATATGTGGATTTTGTGAAACGATTTTTACGTTTGTAAGTTCTGTGGCAAAAGTTGTGTGACGGCAGTGATCTGACCAGTAAGTATCAATTACTTTAAGTTCTGTAAAATATGGATCTCTGCCACAACCTTTAAAATAGTTGCGAACAAACAACAAGTCTGCAACTGTCATTGCAAAACCGTTTTCTTTGTGATAGTCTGCAATTTCGCTGTCGCTAAAGTTTGCAAAACCATCTACCTGAACTTCACGCTTAACTTCTTGCACCGCATCTTTAAGAGTTTGTGGGCGAGCAAGGTCTGCCTCTCTCATTTCAACAGGGTTGATCAAAAAGTTTTTGATTTTTGCAAGTGACTCGTCGTCTACCTTGTCAAAAACGTATACGTTGGCTGTTTTTACCAACGGTTTGTCTTTGAGAGTCAATAGTTGAACACATTGTGCGGCACTGTCTGCCCTTTGGTCAAACTGGCCAGGAAGATATTCTGTTGGAAAAACAGTTTTTCCTTCTGCCTCGATAAATTCAAAAACGCTGTCTACAGGTGGTTCTGAAAAAACAACTGACTTTGATTTTTCAAAATCTTCTGCAGAAAGACCTTCTACGTCATATCTCAAAAAATATCTGAGGTTTTCAAGATTTATGCCAAGCATATTTTTAACGTCTGCAAAAACTTTTTTGCGGGCAACGTCAAAACCTGGCTTTTTTTCCACGTAAATGCGATATATCATTTTGTTTCTCCCAAAGTATTATTTAACGCCAATATCTTTGCGATAATGAATGTTTGTAAAGTTTATTTTTGCTACGTTACGATATGCTTTTTCACGAGCTTCTGCAAGAGTGTTTCCCATGCACGTAACGCCAAGCACACGACCTCCGTTTGTGTAATATTTTCCGTCAACCTTTTTAGTGCCGGCATGGAAAACAACACAGTCTTCGTCGATATCGCCAAAAGAAATTTCGTAGCCTTTTTCATAAGACTCTGGATAACCACCACTTGCGATAACAACGCACAAGCTTTGCTGGTCTTTCCATTTAAGTTTTACCTGTGAAAGTTTTTGGTCAATGATGAGGTTGAAAATTTCATACAAGTCATTTTCAAGTCTTAAAAGAATTGGTTGAGTTTCTGGGTCACCAAAACGAGCATTATATTCCAAAACCTTAACACCCTTGTCAGACACCATAAGGCCAAAATAAATGATACCTTTAAAAGTAATGCCTTCGCTATTGAGAGCATTCATAGTTGGCAAAAAGATGTCGTCATATGCCTTTTTCATTTCGGCATCTGTAAAGCGTTGTGATGGTGAAAAAGCACCCATACCGCCAGTGTTAAGACCTTTGTCATTGTCAAGAGCACGTTTGTGATCCTGGCTTGTTTCCATAGGAATAATTGTTTTGCCATCGCAAAAAGCCAAAACAGAAACTTCGTAGCCAACCAAAAACTCTTCTATAACGATTTGATTGCCTGATTTGCCAAATTTTTGGTCAAGCATGATGTCGTTTACTGCTTCGACAGCTTCTTTTTTGTCCTTACAGATATAAACGCCCTTGCCAAGTGCAAGACCGTCTGCTTTGATAACGATAGGATAACTTGCAGTTTTGAGATATTCTTTTGCTTGTTTTGCATTGTCAAAAACTTCGTACTCTGCAGTTGGAATGTTATATTTTTTCATCAACTGTTTAGAAAAAACTTTGCTTGCCTCGATTTGAGCAGCATCTTTTGTTGGACCAAATGCTCTAAAACCATTTTCTGTAAGCAAATCAACCAGACCAAGTGCGAGTGGGTCGTCTGGAGCAACGACCGTCATTGAAATGTCTTTGTGGTCTTTTACAAATTGCAAAATTTTATCAAGATCGGTGGCCTTGATGTCAGGATAGCACTCTGCAATGTCACTGATACCGCCATTGCCAGGAATGCAATAAATTTTTGAAATGTCTTTGTTTTTCTTGAGTGAATAACAAATAGCATGTTCGCGACCGCCACCGCCGATTACCAAAACTTCCATAAAAGTCCTCTTATTTATCAAAATTTTTTACACTAACATAATATCAACAAAAGAGATTTTTTTCAAGAGTGTTTATCCTCTTTTGTCAATTAAAAACCGTATTTTAATTCTGTCAAAACTCCTCAAAAAACAAGTTTTGGGCGTTGAAAAAGCGCCCAAAACTAAAAACGATCAGTCGTTAAATTGTTTATCCAACTCTTTCATATCCATTTCTACAGGATATTTGCCTGTAAAGCAACCTGTGCAAAAACCATGAGGATAATGGCCGTTGCTGCAAGCTTCTTCAAGCATGTCAATATCAAGAAAAGCAAGGCTGTCTGCACCAATTATGTCACAAATTTGCTCTGCATTGCGATATGCACCGATAAGCTGGTTGTAAGTTTGCATGTCTACACCCAAAAAACAAGGGTGTTTTACTATTGGAGATGCTATGCGCAAGTGAACTTCTTTTGCACCTGCATCACGAAGCATCTGCACGATTTTTTTACTTGTAGTTCCCCTTACGATAGAGTCGTCTACAAGAATAACGCGTTTACCTTCTACGTTGGCTTTAATAGCGTTGAGTTTTATTTTAACGGCAGATTCACGTTGACCTTGGTTTGGCTTTATAAAAGTGCGACCAACATAACTGTTTTTTGTCAACGCCTCTATAAAAGGAATGCCACTTTCTTCTGAATAACCACGTGCCGCAACGTTTGCTGACTCTGGAACGCCAGAAACGATGTCTGCCTCTACCGGGAAGTTTTTAGCCAAAAGTCTGCCACTGTCACGACGTGCTTTATATACGCTTTGACCCTCGATAACGCTGTCTGGTCTTGCAAAATATACGTGTTCAAAAATGCAGAATGCATGTTTTGTTTCATTTGACCATTTGATAGATTCAAGACCTTTTGAACTGATAACAAGGATTTCGCCTGGTTCGAGATCACGAACGTAAGTTGCACCAACTGCATCGAGCGCTGTTGTTTCACTTGCAACAACGTAATCGTCAAGACCAATTTTGCCAAGCACCAATGGGCGAATGCCAAATTTGTCACGAACGGCAATGAGTTTTGAACGTGTCATTATGAGTGTAGAAAAACTGCCTTCAATCATTTCTACCGCATGGCGAACACCGTCAAGATAACCATTTTTTGAAAATTTGTTTATAAGAACGCCAAACACTTCGCTGTCGAGTGAAGTCTGAAACAAAATATTTTCTTCCAACAAACCTGCTTTGAGTTGTTTTGCATTTATTATGCTACTGTTGCTTACAACTGCAAATTTGCCACGTTTGCCATTGAACACCAATGGTTGAGCATTTTGAATAGACTTGTCTTGAGTAGAAGCAGAATATCTAACGTGACCAACGGCAATATCTGCCTCTGGCAAAGAATTGACAAGGCTATCTACAAAAACCTCTGACACAAGGCCGAGACTTTTGTGATGCACAATTTTATTGTCACTGCTGAGCGCAATGCCACAAGCTTCTTGTCCCCTGTGCTGAAGCGCATAAAGACCATAGCACACACTGCGTGCAAGTTCTCTTTTTTCTGATGAATAAACACCAATGATGCCACACTCTTCGCTCATAGAGTCCCCCAAGAGTTTGACACATCTTTGATAATCCATATTTGTTCTCCTGATTTTATATAATAACCGATTTTACTCAGATATTAGCAATTTCGTCTTGAATGCCTGCATCATCTTTAAGAACTTTTGCCTGCATTTCTTTTTTATAATCTTTAAGTTTTTGGGCAAGTTGTTTGTCGCCAAGTGCCAAAATTTGCGCTGCAAGAATGCCTGCATTTTCACTTCCACCGATGGCAACCGTTGCAACAGGCACACCAGATGGCATTTGCACAACAGACAATAAACTGTCGAGACCATCAAGTGTAGATGATTTCATTGGAATACCAATTACAGGCAAAGTAGAAAGACCTGCAATTACACCTGCAAGGTGAGCCGCTTTACCAGCAGCTGCAATGAACACACCCACGTTTTCTTTTTCGGCATTGTTAACAAGTTCGTGAACTTCGTCTGGAGTTCTGTGTGCTGAAAGCACGCGAACAAAAAAAGGCACGTCAAACTTCTTCAACGCCTTGAGCGCTGGTTTAACTGCCTCAAAATCTGATTTGCTACCCATAACTACTGCAACTTTATACATAATAACCTCTCAATCATTGTTGAAAACCTACATAAATCGCAACAAAAAAATTTTCAACAAATACACTGTTATTTTATTATTTTGCAAGTTTTATGTCAAACATTTACCATTATTTTAATTTGATATTTTTGAGTTTTTAACGTTTTTTGATATTATTCAACGGCAAAAAAACAACAAAAGCGAAAGTTACCTTTCGCTTTTTATTTTTACTTTGTTTATTCACTTTTTTCGTTGTTTGCCACAGACAAAAAATCACACAGCTTTTTATAAGTTTTTTGAGCCTTTTTAATTTTTATGCCGTTCTCAACTGTCAGCACCAAAAACAACACACCAACTGCACCAAGCACGCACAAACCCACTATCCCAACCGTTTTAAAATCATTAAACACAAAATGAAAAATCAAAAACACAAGTGCACCAACAAAACAGGCAATAGTATTAGAAAGATACCCCACCTGTTTTTTTCTGCTGTATTTTGAAATCACATGTTGTCTTGCTTTTTCGCACTCTGCACAAAAGCCAGAATAATCCGTTTGTTTTGCACACTCATCGCAAAAATTTTTTCCGCATTTTACGCACACGCGTTTTGCTTTTTGTTGTTTGTGTAAATTGCATCTGTTCATATTGATATTATTTCATTTGACACAGGTTATGTCAAGACAAAAAACAAAGCGCAACGAAAAAAAAGACTGTCGTTGTCCTTTTTTGGGCGACAGTCTTTTTAGTTGGTTTATCCCACCTTAATTATGTTTGCCATAGTCTGCGAACGTTTTTTGCAACGCATTGTGAAGTGGCGTTGCCACCTGCGAAATAATACCGTCGTCAACAAGCCCACTCATGAGCACCAACAGTTTTTGTTTTTTGCAGTCGGCAGGCATATCTTCACAATAAATTTCCGTTGCTTTTTGAGATATAAGTTTTATCTCGTTTACAAAAGTTTTATAGTCAAGCTGACCACTCAGCAATTTTTGTTTTGCATCGCTATAAACAAACAGTTCGTGATAGAACAATGCAAAAATTTCGTCTTTTTGCAGTTTTTTGAGCCCATTGCCAAATGTGCTTGCAAACAACCGATAAAGCACAGTTGACGTTGCACCGATGGTAAGACCATCTACAAACAAACTGTCCACAACACTGTTTATGCCAACGTGACGAACCACAAGGGCATCAAACAGTGCCATTGCACAACCAAATGCAAAAGGAAAAATTATCGTTGGGTCAAACCTTTTTTGCAAATCGATTTTCAGTTTTGGGATAAACGTTCTTTTGACAATTTCTGTCAAAAGGCAAACGACACATGCATATACAACCACGGCAGCACTGCTGTGTCTGACCAATGCCATAAGGCTTTCTATCATTGCGTTAAAATCCATAACACCTCACTTTGCCGAGGCGACAACCCAAAACCTTTGGCACAAATAAAAATGCGTGGCTTGTTTTGCCACGCACTAATTTTAGTATACGATTTTTGTTTTGCAATACTTTTGTGCCACTTTTTAATCGACAAAAAGTTTGTAAATCTCGTTTTTATTAACCCCTCTGTCTTTTGCCGTTTGTTTTATGGCGTCCATTTTTTTCATGCCACCGTTTATATAAAACTCTACGTGAGCTTTTGGGTCAAGGTCGTTTAGAGCGTTTGTTTGAGCAACCTTGTCAAGCACGATAACAAATTCGCCTTTTGGGTTTTCGAGATATGCGTCTTTAAGGTCAAAAATTTCTACCGACTCATACATTTTAGAAATTTCTTTAACCACGGCAACTTTTCGGTCTCCAAAAAATTCGTAAAGAGTTTTAAGATCGTCATTTATGTTGTGAACGGCAGAATAAAAAACGTTTACCATATTGCCGTTTAACCCTTCAAGTTGTTTTTTGCGATCTGCAGTTTTTTCTTTTAAAAAGCCTGCAAATGCAAATGGTGCCTCAAAACCTGAAAGCACAAATGCAGTAACGAATGCACATGGACCGGGTATAACGGTATATTCCAGACCTTCGTTCAAAAGTCTTTGCACAAGCAGATATCCCGGGTCAGAAATGCAAGGCATTCCCGCATCTGAAACAACTGCAACGTTTTTGCCATCACGAACAAGATTACAAACGTAGTCGAGAGTTTTTATCTCGTTGAACTTGTGAAAAGATTTGAGTGGTTTTGAAATTTCATATCTGTCAAGCAAAATTTTGCTGTGGCGCGTATCTTCGCACAAGATAACGTCTGCATTGTTTAACGTTTCTATCGCACGAAAACTTATGTCACCCAAATTGCCTATTGGTGTTGCCACAAAAAATACTTTAGCCATTGTTTACCTCGCCATACAAACGTGCCGTCGTTTGCGTATAGTTGCCATCGTTGTCATAAATAACAATTGGTTTGTTCCATTTTAAACCAACTTTGCCAGCCTTTGCACCACACACGATAACAAGATATGGTGCGTCACCCTCTCTTGCACAAACTGTTGTGATTTCCTTTGGCTGAATTTTATATTTAAGCATAAGCTCAAAAATTTCACTGCACCTTTCTGCCTTGTGCACCATATAAAATCTGCCGTTGTTTTTAAGCAGTCTGCCTGCTGCCTGACAAATTTCGTCAAGTGTAACCAAAACTTCGTGCCTGCAAATTTTAAGGCTTTCTTTAAGTTGCACGTCACCGCAGTTTTGTTTTATATAAGGTGGGTTGCAAGTGATTATATCTACCTTGTTGTCGCAGTTTTGTTTTGCATATTCCTGCAATGGCATATTTACAATTTTTATTTTGTCCTGCAGGTTGTTATACTCTACACTGCGTGTTGCCATATCTGCCAACTGCGGTTGAATTTCTATGCCCACGGCATTGTTGACACCCTTTTTGCCAACGAGCAACAAAGGGATAATGCCACTGCCCGTGCCAAAATCCACCACCACGTCTTTGCTTTTTGCATTAACCACGTTGGCAAGCAAAATTGCATCTGACGTAAAGCGATATTCGTCACTGTCTTGTATTATCCAGAGGTTGCCTGTTTGCAAATCCTCTAACTTTTCGCTTTCTTTTAACAAAACCATACAAAAATTATAAACTAAAACAACCTTGCGTGCAAGGGTTTTATATTTTTAAACAAAAAAACAAGCCTTTTGCAAGGCTTGTTTAAAATTAGCATTTTCTTTCTGTGTGAGCAACGATATCTGCTGCAATCTGACGAAGTTTGAATTTTTGAATTTTTCCACTGCCAGTCATTGGGAAAGATTCTACAAACTGAACGTAGCTTGGCACTTTGTGTCTTGCCATGTTTGTGCGAACGTAGTCTTTTACGTCGCAAACAGTCATTTGTTCGCCCTTTTTAAGAATAATGAATGCAGCAATTTCTTCGCCGTATACTTCACTTGGTGCGCCAACAACCTGAACGTCTTGAATTTTTGGGTGAGTATACAAAAATTCTTCAATTTCTTTAGGATAGATGTTTTCACCACCACGAATAATCATATCTTTAATGCGACCTGTGATTTTGTAATAGCCGTTTTCGTCTACCCTTGCAAGGTCACCTGTATGCAACCAGCCGTCTGCATCAACAGTTTCGGCAGTTGCTTCTGGCATTTTGTAATAACCTTTCATTACGTTGTAGCCACGAACGCAGAATTCGCCGTCTTGTTCAACACCCAAAGTTTCGCCTGTTTCTGGGTTGATAATTTTAACTTCCATGTGAGGGAATTTTTTACCAACTGTTGAAACACGCAAATGAAGCGGATCGTCTACAGAAGTTTGTGTGCAACCTGGTGACGCTTCTGTCTGGCCATAAACGCTTGTGATGCCTGTCATATGCATTTCGTCAACAACCTGTTGCATTACTTTTTCTGGGCAAGGAGAACCTGCCATAATGCCACAACGCAAACTTGACATATCATATTTTTTAAAGTCACGGTGCTCGAGCATTGAAATAAACATTGTAGGAACGCCGTTTACTGCAGTGCATTTTTCATATTCAATAACGTGCAATGCTTTCATTGGTGTAAACCACAACAAAGGCAACATTGTAGAACCGTGTGTAACAGAAGCCATAATTGACAATACCATACCGAAACAGTGGAAAAATGGCACGTGAATGCAATATCTGTCACGTGGTGTAAGTTTGAGGTGGTCACCGATAATCATACCGTTGTTTACAATGTTGTAGTGTGTGAGCATAACGCCTTTTGGGAAACCTGTTGTACCAGAAGTGTATTGCATATTTACAACGTCGTGACAGTTTACTTGTGCTTTTGCTTTTTCAAGCTGATCGTCAGTTATGCGTGCGCCGTATTTATAAAGGTCTGTCCATTTATACATGCCTGGGTATCTGTTATCGATAGAAACAACCGTTGTAAGACAAGGCAAACGTTTTGATTGCAAAATGCCTGGTTCGCAATCTTTAAGTTCTGGGCAGAGTTCGTAAATTGTTTTTTCGCAGTCAATATCTTTAAGACCGTCGCAAACGAAGAGAGCTTTTGAGTCTGATTGTTTTAGTAGG
>JAFVQA010000165.1 GCA_017505015.1 Clostridia bacterium | reverse complement strand
CTGCACAACGCACAGCAAAAATGCGTGAACAACAATGTGATGAAATTGCCTATGCAAACATGCGCAAAGCCGATGCAGAAGCACGCACTGCCGCTGCAAAAGCAGAAAGAGAACAAATCATTGCAGAAAAACAAGCAAAAAAACTTGCAAAACAAGCAGAAAAAGAAGCTAAAAAAACACAAGAACAATAACACACGAAAAACTCTATCATACCTCTTGGTAGCAGTTACATACACACCTTATGCGTCAGGGCAATTTTTTGCTCTGGCGTTTGGGCGTTTGTGGAGAAACTTATGAAAAGAAAATATACCATCAACACAGGAAGAGAAGTTGTCGAAAGAGAAATAAATTATATCCCGGTGAGATATATCATTGCAATGGTTGTTACTGTGTTTGAACTTGTTGCAATGGTTGGCATTGTGGTTGCCCTCACGATATACGTGCCATATTTTTATGTTGCGTTGTGGATAACAGAGATTGCCTGTGTTATAAAAATCGTGTCTTCAAATGATAACCCCGAATATAAGTCACCATGGTTGCTTGTTACAATCGTTTTGCCAATAGTTGGTTTTATGCTTTATTTTGTTTTTTATCAGCGCAAACTCAGCAAAAAATTTGTAAAACGTATGCAAAAAATAAAAACAGATTTTGCAATAAAGCAAGACAATGCTGTTTTTGATCAACTTGCCGAGCAAGACCCGGTTGCTCACAACCAGGCAAAACTTGTGTGCAGATTGTCAGACTCGGTTGTTTATAAAAACAAAAAGTCAACCTATTTTGCACTTGGCGAAGATATGCACAAAGCCATGCTCGAAGATATTGCAAAAGCACAAAAATTTGTGTTGCTTGAGTATTTTATTGTAGAACAGGGCATTTTTTGGGATTCTATTTTGCATTTGCTCAGACAAAAAGCCAGCGATGGCGTTGAAATAAAAGTTATTTATGACGATATTGGTTGCATGTCAACTTTGCCTGGCGACTACGTAAAAACTCTCGAATCTTTTGGCATACAGGCAACTTTGTTTTCTAAACTAAGGGGCAACGTAGACGGCGAATTCAACAACCGTAGCCAC
The DNA here is from genome assembly GCA_017505015.1 of Clostridia bacterium. Classification (GTDB taxonomy): domain Bacteria; phylum Bacillota; class Clostridia; order Christensenellales; family CAG-314; genus Heteroclostridium. The sequence continues at coordinate 31,037 of JAFVQA010000165.1, read as the reverse complement.
CGCAAAATTCTGGTTATAGACGGCAAAGTAGGCTATACAGGTGGTGTAAACGTTGCAGACGAATATATAAACCAAAAACAAAGGTTTGGCCATTGGAAAGACGTTGGAATAAGGCTTGAGGGCGAGAGTGTAAACGGACTTACAAACTTGTTTTTGCAAGACTGGGGCATAAATGCAAAAAAACTTTGTCTTGACAGTCAGCAGTGGTATATTACAGACAATGCTTCGCAACAAGGCTACGTTATTCCTTTTGGTGACGGACCATATCCTGTGTATAAATATCGTGTTGGCAAAAACGTTATTCAAAGCATGGTGGCAGGTGCTACAAAATCGGTATATATCACAACGCCATATCTCATTATCGACAACGACTTGTGCCAGTGTTTAGAAAATGCTGCATTGCGTGGCGTTGACGTAAACATTGTTATTCCACACGTGCCAGATAAAAAACTTGTGTTTGAACTTTCAAAAAGTTATGCCTTGCGACTTATGGAGTGTGGCGTTAAAATTTTTGAATATACCCCTGGCTTTATTCACGCAAAAACATATCTCGTCGATGACAAGGTTGCCATGATCGGTACAATAAACCTTGACTATCGCAGTTTGGTGCACCATTTTGAAAACGGCGTTTGGCTTTATGATTGCGATTGCATAAAAGACGTTAAAGCAGACATTCAAAACGTGCTTGAACAAAGTCAGCAAAAAACAAAAGCAGATTATAAAATGGGTTTGTTAAAAAGAATGGTCGTTGCAATTGCACGAATTTTTGCCCCAATGTTTTGACACAGGCACTTATAAAGTGCCCAACAGCAGACTTTGTATACAGTAAAGTTGTTTTATAAAACTTTTATGGTGCTAGGCTCTTGCAATTCATAAAAAAGCATTGCATCATAAAAAATAAAAAAGACGGGAAAAAACCCGTCTTTTTGTTTTAGTTGTCAAATGGTGTTAGATTTCTTTCTTCCACAAACCGTGCAAGTTGCAATATTCATAAGCTGCAATTGCTTTTGACTCGAAGTAGTGCAATTAACACAAAGGCTCTTTTTATGCTTTGTTTACACAGTCTTTACTCGTGACAAGCAATCAGATATCTTTCTTCCACAAACCGTGAAGGTTGCAATATTCATATGCTGCAATGGCTTGTTCGCCGTCTGCCAAAACAAAAGTTGCAACAGGTGGTTGGTTTGGTTGCAAGTTTTTGATGAGGTTGCCCTGGTTAGTTTGCAAAACAATCCATTGAATATAGTGAACGTCAATCATTGGGTGTTCAACTTCGCCAACTTTAACAGTAACAACGTTGCCGTCAACGCTTACTGCAGGCACGTGTTTTTCAACGGCTGCATCTGTAGTGCCAGGAACAAGTTCGCTCATTTTTTCGCCACAGCAAACAACAGGCACGCCTGCATTGTTGAGATAAGTGATGATGTTTCCACAATGTTTACATACGTAAAATTTCATAATAAATACCTCCATAATAGCAATGTGTTTATGTAAAACACAAAATATTTACATATATATTATATATCAAAAAAAGCAACAATACAATAGGGGTTTTGGTTTTTGTTATATAAAAGTGACTATTGACTTTTGTCTTATAACTGATATAATAAAAAAGTAAATAAAAAAACAAAACGAGGTTTTGGTTTATGAAAAAATTTGTTAAGTCAATTTTGGCACTCACGTTGGTGCTTGCAATAACTTTTGCATTTGCCGGTTGCAAAATTGTTATTCTCGAAGGCAAATGGACAGCAACAGAAATGACAATTGAGGCATACGTTTATGCAGACGAAAGTCAAGAAAAAGTGGTTATGGAAACAAAGGTTGACCTTGTAAATGCCGGTGCAAAGTTTGTTGTTGAAGTTAAAGAAGACGGCAAAGGTCACGTTGTTTTTTCTTTGCCAGAAGACACAGGTTTTGTTCCTGTAGAAAACAATCTTGACAAAGATATAACTTGGAGCGAAAAAGACGGCAACATCACAATAAATTTTGGCGACGAAACACTTGAGCTCGAAAACAACAACACAGGCAAACTTGTTTTTCAACAAACAGAAGAAAGCCCTGACAAAATGACAAAAACAGTTGTTAAAATGACTTTTACACGTTCTAAATAACAAGGATTATTGTTTTAAACAAGATAAAAAAGACACGAGGTTTTCTCGTGTCTTTTTTGTTTTGTCAACAATGTTTATTAGTGATTTAAGTGATTATAACAAGCAAAACTTGCAACGTCGGTGGCTGTGCGGTGCCATTTGTCAAGGCTCATTTCAAAAACAAGGTCGCTGTCAAAAATTTTGGCAATATATTCGCCGTCTTTTTCGTCTATCGACACAATTGTTACCCAGTGCCACCTTTCAAGCTCGTTTATTTCGCCGTTGCACAAATTCAAAAAGGCAACGGGTTGATCATTTGCAAACGAATTTTTTAAAAAAGATATCATATTGTCAAAATCGCTTTTGTTTTGTGGCTGACATTTGATCCACTGGCAGGTATAAGGCAGGTTGTATTTTGCAAAAAAGCCGTTGCTGCCTTTTGCAAATTTTTCTACCTTGTTGAGTCCCCTTATGCCTGGTGTTACAAACTTCCACACCTTTTGCATTGTTTCAAGACAATCTTGCTTTGTGACAAGTTTTGTGTTATCGTCAATGCAGGCAAGCATGTTTGTTGCACAACATGGTCCACAGCCTGACAACCTTTGCCAAAAAAGTGGATACCAGTGTTGCAACACACCATAAAAAGTTTTGCCCTCAAAACAAAAAGTCATTTTGTCAAGCTGACGTTGTGATATGCCGTATTTCATAGTGATATATTAACACACAGTGTGTTTTTTTGCAAAATGCAAAACTGTGCTCAAAAACATATTATGCAAAAAGGGGCTGTTTTGTATAAAAACACAAAAACTATTTTTAGCAACAAAAAGATAGTTATACAAAAAATTAAAAAAGTATATTTTGCATACAAATCGCCAAAACTGTTGTTTTTTATTTTGGGTTTTGTTATTGACAAAATGCATATATAAAATGATATACTTGATATACAAAAATTTATATGGAGGTAAAAGTAATGAAAAAGTTTTTTAAACTTACAGCTCTTTTGGTTGCTGTGCTTGCAATGACTTTTGTTTTGACAGCATGTGGTTCTTCTTTTGGCAAAGTAGAAAAAGCATTGGAAGGCATTGGTTATGAAAAAATCGAATCAACTTCTGCCGCAGATTCATATACAAGCGAAACAGACGTTCCAGTAGAAGCAGCTTGCTTTAAAAAGGTAGACGGTTTGAACACAAACGTAGTAATCGTTTTGGAATTTGAAGCAACAGAAGACATGAAAGAATTCTATACTGACAGCGAAGCTTTCCGTGGTCTTATTAAAGACATTCAAGATGAAGGTTCTGCAGAAGAATTCCACAAATCATTGGAAGATGCTGGTCTTGCAAAAGGCAACTGCCTTGTTTTCTCAATCAACCCACTCGAACACAACGCAGTAACAAATGCAATCAAAAACGCATAACACACACTTACAAAGTGTGCAAAAGCAGACTAACTATTAAGCACCGTGAAAGAACAAAGCTTTTATGGTGCTTATTTTTTTTGTTTTGAAAACACACACGTGTTTGTGTTTTTGCAAAAAGTATAACCATAAAAGCCTTTAAAATAAAATTAACTAAAAAAGACGGATTTTTCAATCCGTCTTTTATTTTATAAATTTAGTTTTGCAATTTGTCAGCACGATAAAAACTTTTTATTATAACTTTACTTTTACCGAGCCAACTCGTTCGTGCGAACTTTTGAAGTTCGCTTACATTTTGGCTGGAACGTCAATGCCAAGCAAAGACAAGCCGTTTTTAATGATTTTGTTTGTTGCATCGGTTGCATACAAACGTGGGAGTTGAATGCTTGTTTCTTCGTTCAAGATGCGGTGTTCAAAATAGAATTTGTTATATGCCTGTGCAAGGTCAATGAGATATTTTGACAAAATAGATGGTTCGTATTTTTCGGCAGCATCTTTGATGATGTCTGGATATCTGTTGATGAGTTTAATGAGTTCTTTGCTTTCGGCATTGTCAAGTGAAGCATAGTCAGGCACTGCTTTTGAGTTTATTGCGTTGCCTGCTTTTGTCAAAACGCTGTTTGTGCGTGCATAAGTATATTGCAAATATGGGCAGGTTTCACCTTCAAAGTTGAGCACTTTGTCGAGAGAGAAGGTGATGTCTTTTATTCTGCCGTTTTGCAAAGCAGAAAACATAACTGCACCAACACCAATTTTTTCTGCAACTTCGTCTTTGTTTTCGAGGTCTGGGTTTTTTTCTTCAATGATAGATTTTGCTTTTGCAACAGCTGCATCAAGCACCTTTGAAAGCCAAACAACGTTGCCTTTGCGTGTAGACATGCTGCCTTCTGCCAAAGAAACCATGCCATATGCAACGTGAACGCAGTCTTTTGCCCATTCGTGACCCATGAGTTCCAATACTTTGAAAAATTGTTTAAAGTGCAAATTTTGCTGATAAGCAACTACGTAAAGTGATTTGTAAAAATCATAGGTATTTTTGCGATAGAATGCCGCTGCAAGGTCACGTGTTGCATAAAGTGTTGCACCGTCTGCTTTTACCAAAAGGCAAGGTGCCATGCCAAATTCGTCAAGGTCAACGATTTTTGCACCGTCTGACTCTTTTACAAGACCTTTTGCTTCGAGTTCGTCCAAAACAGGTTGCATTTTGTCGTTATAAAAACTTTCGCCGTTGTAACTGTCGAAAGTTACGTTAAGGCGTTTGTAAATTTTGTTAACTTCTTTAAGGGTGATGTCTTTAAACCAGTGGAACATTTCCAAAGCACGTTGGTCGCCCTGTTCGATTTTTGCAAACCATGCACGTGCCTGGTCTGTAAGTTCTGGGTGGTCAACTTCTTCCTGGTGAAATTTAACGTAAATTTCCTGCAAGGCTTCTACGCCACCTTGTTCTATCTTTTCTTTGTCGCCCCAAAGGTCATATGCAACGATAAGTTTGCCAAACTGTGTGCCCCAGTCGCCAAGGTGGTTTATGCCAACCACGTTGTAGCCAAGGTTTTTGTAAAGTTTATACAAACTGCCACCAATTGCAGTTGTGCCAAGGTGGCCAATGTGAAAAGGTTTTGCAATGTTGATAGACGAATAGTCAATGCAGATTGTTTTGCCGTTGCCAAGGTCGCTTTTGCCAAAATTTTCTGCCCTTGCTTCGTCAAGCACTGTTGCAGACATAACCTTGTTGTCTACAAAAAAGTTGAGATATCCGTTTACAGCCTGCACTTCTGACACAACTGAGCAACCACCAAACGCATCTTTAAGTTCGTTTGCAATTTGCACAGGTGATTTGCGCAATGCTTTTGCAAACCTAAAGCATGGCAACGAAAAATCGCCAAGACTTGCGTTTGCTGTGCCTGTTATGAGGTTGTAAATTTCTTCTTGACTTACACCTTCTATGTTTATTTGTTCACTCAAAATCTTTTTTATGTCCATAGTTAACTTCCGTAAAATAAATTATTTAGCAAATTATTTTGTCAAAGCTTTTATTGCTTCGTAATATATGTTCATCATTTTGCGCAAGTGGTCAAGACTTGCTCTTTCGTTTGTTTCGTGAATAAGTTTTTCGTCGCTGTCAAACACAGGGCCAAACGCAACGCCAACAGGCAAACGCCTTGCATAAGTTGCACCGCCAACCGCTATTGGTTGCGGGTCTTTCGTTCCTGTCTGTTCGCTAAAAACTTTAAGCAAAGTTTGCACAAGGTTGCTTTCTGCAGGCACGTGAAGAGGGGCATGTGCACCAAAAACCTGCAAAGTTGCGTCTTGTGGCATTTGTGATTTTATTTGGTCAATAACCTGTTGCAAATCAAACGTCACAGGATATCTCACGTCAAGGCCAAGCACAAGACAGCCGTCAACAGTTTTTACAAAACCAAGGTTGAGTGTGAGTTTGCCACTCACGTCATCGCTCCAGCCAATGCCAATGTTGCCACCGTTGCAGTCACCGCAAACTTTTGTGTTTGCAAAAGTTATTGCCTTGTTTTGTGGATAAAGTTCGTTAAGTTTTGCAAACATTTTCCACCCTGCGTTAATGCCACATTCTGGCAGACTGCCGTGACTTGCTTTGCCATATTCAACAATTTCCTGTCCGTCTGGCAAAACTGCGTGACATTCGTCAAGCACAATGTTTGGTCTTGCACCGCCATAAACAACAACGCCTTCTGGCAGTTTGCCTGCGTTTATTTCAAAATGCACAAGACCTTTTTCTACGTTTATTACAGGAAAATCACCGTCTGGGCTAAAACCTTCGTCAGGCATTTTTATTTTGCTTGCATAATAATCCATGCATTTCCAGCCAGACTCTTCGTCGCAACCAAAAATTATTCTTATTTTTTTGCTTGGTTTAAAACCTTCGTCTTTAAGTTGTTTTATTGCATAAAGGCATGCAATCATTGGACCTTTGTTGTCAAGCACGCCACGGCCATACAAAACGCCGTCTTTAATTTCGCCACCAAATGGGTCTGCAACCCAGCCTGTTGGGTTTACCGGAACAACGTCAAGGTGACCAAGCACGCCAAAAACTTCGTCGCCATCGCCATAGTCGGCATGGCCTGCATAGTTGTCGAAATTTTGCGTTTCAAAACCCATTTCTTTGCAAAGGTCAAGCACGTATTTAAGGCATATTGCATTGCCTTCGCCAAACGGCATGCCTTGTTTCGCTTCAGATTTGATTGTGTTTATTTGCAACGTTTTTTGCAACGTTGCTATCATTTGGTCAAAAGTCTGTTGTGTTATTGACATTTTGTCACCTCGTTGACAGCTTTTATTTTTTTATTTATGCCACTTGATGTCAAGTGGCGCAACCAGGCACTTAAAAAGTGCCCAATAGTATGGCTTGCTAGTTTGTTTTGTTGGGTTATAACGTTTTGTTTGTTATATTTTTTGTTTTTTAATGAGCAAAAAATCTTTGCTATTTCATGTCAAATCTTTTTTGCACGTTCAACACACACTTTGTAAAAGCGTGGCAAAAATTGTGAAGATATGAAAGTGCGGTTGTTTGTATTTTGCAAAAATTACGTTTTACTCGTGAAATATTTGCAGGGTTATGACTAACCACTTTTGTAATATTATACTCGAATTTATGTAGAGTTACATATTAGCACTTGCTATGTTATGTTAACATACATTTTACTCGTGGCATGCATACTCGAATTTATGTAGAGTTACATATTAGCACTTGCTATGTTATGTTAACATACGTTTTACTCGTGAAATATTTGAGTGGTTGATTACAACCACTCAAATATTATACACAATTTTTGACAAAAGTGCTACATTTATATAGACTCAATTTGTTTTTGTGTTAAAATATATCTATGGATTTGCAAAACAACGACAAAAACAAAAACGTCAATGAGCAAAATTTGCACGTTGGTCACCGAAAACGTCTTCGTGAAAGGGCAATAAACGGCGACCTTGACAGTTATCAAACGCACGAAATTGTAGAAATGATGTTATATCAGGCAAACAAAAGGTGCGACACAAACGGCATTGCGCACGCTTTGCTCAAAAAGTTTGGTTCACTCACCGGCATAATAAATGCAGACGTGAGCGAGCTTGTTACTGTAAAGGGCGTTGGCGAAAACACGGCAACAATAATTAAAAATTATCTCACGGTTTTTCGCAGATATAAAATGGAAATGCTCAAAAGCAAAAAAAGGCTCATGAGTTTTAACGAGGTGTTTGACTATGCCAACACCTTGCTTGAAGAGTCTGACAGAGAAGAACTTGTTGCAATTTGCCTTGACAACAGTTATGAAATAACAAACGTAAAAACGTGGCACGGGTCAGTCAACAGAATAAACGTGCTTGCACGTGAAATCGTGGGTTTTTGTTATGCGTCAAAAGGGGTTGGCGTTGTTTTGGCACATTCGCACCCAAGTGGTCTGGCAAGACCTTCTGCCGATGACCTTGCTTTTACAAAAATGCTGTTTAACACATTAAAGAGCATTGACGTAACTCTTTTAGAACATATAATTATTGGCAAAGACGAATATTTTAGTTTTCACAAACAGGATTTGTTGCTAAAATATAATGAAGAATATCAAAAAACGTTTGGAAACAGTTGCATGGGCAAACAAGAGCTCGTGCTTGAAGAATAAAAGAAAAACCTTATGGAGGGATTTATGATAAAAGAAGTTCGCACTCGTTTTGCACCAAGCCCAACAGGCTATATGCACATTGGCAATTTGCGCACAGCGCTTTATGCCTATTTGTTTGCACGCAAAAACGACGGCAAATTTATTTTGCGAATTGAAGATACAGATATGGAAAGATACGTTGAGGGTGCAGTTGACATCATTCTTGACACTCTCAAAACTGTTGGCATGGATTATGACGAAGGCCCAATCGTGGGTGGCGAATATGGTCCATACGTTCAAAGCCAACGCAAAAACGAATATATGAAATATGCTTTGGAACTTGTAGAAAAAGGCGAAGCATATTATTGCTTCTGTTCTAAAGAAAGGCTTGAAAATTTGCCAGACGTAAACGGTGCTCGCAAATACGACAAACATTGCTTGCACCTTTCTAAAGAAGAAATTCAAGCAAAACTTGACGCGGGCGAACCTTTTGTTATCCGTCAGAATATGCCGACAGAAGGCAAAACAAAATATCACGACATGGTTTTTGGCGATATCGAAATTGACAACAGCGAGTTGGAAGACAACATTCTTATCAAGTCAGACGGCATGCCAACTTATAACTTTGCCAACGTTATTGACGACCACCTTATGAACATTACTGTTGTTATGCGTGGTATCGAATATTTGTCATCAACACCAAAATACAACCTTTTGTACAAGGCTTTCGGCTGGGAACAACCAATGTATATGCACTTGCCACCAATCATGAAAGATGCTCAGCACAAACTTTCTAAACGAAACGGCGACGCAAGTTTTGCAGACCTTTTGGAAAAAGGCTTTTTGACAGAAGCCATCGTAAACTATATTGCACTTTTGGGCTGGTCACCAAAAGGCAATGAGGAAAAACTTTCTATGGACGAACTCAAACAAATGTTTGGCGTAGAGGGCATTTCAAAATCACAATCTATCTTTGACGAACAAAAACTTCGTTGGCTCAACGGCAGATATATTAAAGAACTCGACTTTGACAAGTTTGTTTCAATGGCAACACCATTTCTTGACAAATCTAAAGTTGCAGGCAAATATGACTACGTTAAACTTTGCAAACTCATTCAGTCACGCATTGACACTTTGGGCGACATTCCTGATCTTGTTAATTTCCTGGAAGAGTTTGAGGCATTTGACAACGAACTTTATACTCACAAAAAGCTCAAAACAAACCCAGATGTTGCAAAAGACGTGTTGCCAAAAGTTAAAGAAAAATTCGTTGCAATGAACGAATGGAACGAAACTTCAATTCACGACACACTCATTGGTCTGGTTGGTGAACTTGGCGTTAAAAACGGCATTGTTTTGTGGCCTGTTCGTGTGGCACTTTCTGGCAAGGCAAGCACACCGGGTGGAGCAACAGAACTTGCAGACCTTTTGGGCAAAGAAGAATCACTTCGCCGACTTGATTTTTCTATCGACCTTTTGAACAAGTAGTCTGTTTGTAGACAGTTCAACATTTAATTGATATAGACAAAAACAAAAAGCACAGGAAAATTCCTGTGCTTTTTGTTTTTGTTTGTATTACTTCTACAACAAGTCAGCACCATAAAAGTTTTGCATAAAAACTAAACTTTATACAGAGCCAATTTCCGTGTACTTTTCAAGTGCCTTATGGGCGCAAAGCAGAGCCACCTTGAAGTTCGATTGTTTGACCAGTGATGTAAGAAGAATCGTCACTTGCAAGGAAAACGCAAACTTTGCCGATATCATCTTGTGCATCGCCAAAACGACGAAGTGGAATTGCAGAAAGTTGTTTTGCATACATTTCTGGGAAGGCTTCTTTCCATTGTGCAAGACCAGGTGTCATTGCAAGTGGGCAAACAACGTTTACACGAATGCCAAATTCGCCCCATTCTGTTGCAGCAGTTCTGCTCAAACCACGAATGCCTTCTTTTGCAGCACCATAAGATGATTGGCCAGGTCTGCCGTGCAAACCGGCACCAGATGCAAAGTTGATAACTGTGCCCTTGCTTTCTTTAAGATAAGGGAAAGCTTCGCGCATATACCAGAAAGATGCATAAAGACCTGTGTAAATAGCAAGGTCAAAATCTTCGGTAGTGTGTTCTACAAGAGTAAGGCCTGATTTAGAAGTTTGTGCATTGTTAACAATGCTGTCAATGCGACCATAGTGTTCTGCAATTTGTTTTACTGCGTTTTTAACGTCAGCTTCTTTACTGCCGTCGGCAGAAACACAAAATACAGGCACGTTATAATCTGCTTTTATTTGTTCAGCGGCTTTTTCAAGTTTGTCAAGATTGCGACCAGTGATTGCAAGGCTTGCACCTTCTGCAGCAAAGGCACGAGCAATGCCAAGACCAATGCCTTGGCTGCCACCTGTTACGATAACTACTTTATCTTTCATTTTCATAGTTAGTGTCCTCCTTGTGGATAATATATAGATAACAAAATTATATGGTAAAAAAAAATAAAACGCAAACAAAAAAGGCAAAGTAAAATTAAGTTAACTTTTTGTCAAAAAAATCGACAAAAATGCACTTTTATCAATACATATGCACGTTAAAACTATATTGATTGTGCTAAATATAATAAGGGTATCGACAAAAGGTGACAAAATAGTGTATAATGTTTGTCGAGGTGTGTGATGACGTTTATCAAAAAAGCGCAAAACTTTATAAACAGCCTTTCTTTTGTATATGCAGTTGCATTGGCTGTTGCGTTAATATGGCTTATCGGGTGGGAAATTGCCGGCTTTTTTATGCTGGTTGGTTTTGCATGCACAACTTTGCTTTTGCAACGAAATGCTACACCGTTTGTAGTTATCACAAGCCTTGCCACTTATTGTTTGTCACTCAAACAAATTCCTGAGTCAATTTCTACCGGCCGTGTTCCTGCCGAGGCAGTTACTTTGGCAGTTGCAGTAATGGCTTTGTTTGCATATGCTATTTTTTGTGTGGTTTATCACAAAATAAAATTTCCACGACAAAACAAAAAGTTTTTAAACCTTTCCAACAGTTTTGCTTTTTGCCTTGTTGCACTTGCACTTGGCGGTTTGTTGTCAGACCAGTTCAGTTTGGAAAACAACGCAATAGTGGTTGTGCTTTATGCCGTGTTGTTTGTTATTTACGTGATTTTGTCAAGTGGCGACGTGCCAGAGTTTAAAAAACTTATTTCAAACGTTATCATTGCCATTGGTTTGGTTGTTGCGTTTGAAATGATTGTTGTAATTTGTCAGTCAAGCGACCCTGTGTGGTTTATTGCACACAAACGAACAGACCTTGGCTGGGGTGTTACAAACAATGCAGCGACTGTGCTGTGCTTTGCCGTTATGATGGCATTGTACGTTTGCCTTGAAAAAGAAAACCCATTGTATATGATTCTGGCGGCATTTTTTGCCATTATGGTTTTGCTAACAATGAGCCGAGGTAACATTTTAGCGTTGCTCATTGCAATTCCTTTTGCTGCGGTTTATTTTTTGGTTAAAACAAAACGAAAAAAAACAATGACTCTCACGGTTGTGGCTATTCTGGCAGTTATTGGGTTGTTTGTTTATACAAACCAAAAACTGGTGACCGACCTGTTTGCCGTTATGTTTGACAAAGGTCTTGAAAACGGTGATCGTCGTTATTTGTGGGGTTATTTTATCGAACAGTTCAATACAAACAAACTTTTTGGCGTTGGCTTTTTTGACCCTGTTAAAAACGTTATGTATCAACCACATGCTATTTTGGTGCACGTCATGTCAGGCATGGGCTTGTTTGGTTTGCTTGTGTTTGGCTATCACTATTATCGTAAATATATCGTTTTGTTCAGCCACGGTTCGACGTTCCGTTTTTTTGCAGTTTTGACTTGCTATCAGTTGTTTATGTATAGTGTTATTGATATGGATTTTTATATGATATATCAAAACTTTTTGGTGCTTGGTGTGCTCGAGGCACTCAAGCAAGAACGCGAAGAGCTTGGCAAAACAGAGCAGATTTTGCAGGTGCCTGTGTGGGCAAACGCCGTTATCGTTATGCTTGGCTTAATGCTTGTTTCTGTGGGAACAACCTTTGTTTCGTCTGCAGTTGTTGCTGACGGAAAGTGGGGCTATTGCCTGTGGGAAATCGACTATATCATTACCTTTGCATGTTACGTTATAGGTGGTGTGGCAATATTTATAAGCTGGGGCAACCTGTGGCGAAACAACCTTAAATACCTTGTTTTTAAAAAACGAAAAAAGGTTTTAACTGACAAAAACTAAAAAGCAAAAAGCATAGTCAAACGACCATGCTTTTTTGTTTTATTTTTTTGATTCTTTCTGTTGTTTTTTTGCAATTTTTTCTCTTGCTTTTTTTACAAATTTGGTGTTTTTTCTGCCTTTTTTAACACGTTTGCGGTGATGTTTAAGCGCACCACGCATGCTTTCTTTTCCTTTTGTTATTGGCATTTGTTCGTTTTTTGTTATAACGTCCATATAAATATCAAACGCCATGTCTGCAATTTCATTCCACTTTTTATAAAGTGTTTGTTTTGCACAAGCACCAACCTGTTGCAAAAGAGGTTTGTCCTGCATGAGTTGGGCTATTTTGTTTGCCATGTTTTTTGGGTTGTCGTCACACAAAAAACCGTTTAGGTTGTCTGTCACACCGCATGCAGCATTGCTTCCTTCCAGCAAAAGGCTTGGCGTTTCAAAAGCGGCAGCTTCATATTTAACAACGCCGTCGCTGTCGTATATGCTCGGGAACAAAAATAAATCTGCCCTGCAATAAAGTGACTTTAACAAAGTTTGGTCAAGAACTTTTCCTGTCATCATTACTTTGTTTTGCAGGTTGTATGCCTTTATTTTTTCTTTAAGTTTGCTTTTTTCGTCACCATCGCCAACGTAAATCATTTTAAAGTTGTTTTGAGTTTTGGCAAGGTGATATATCGCATCAAGAATAAGATATATATTTTTTGGTTTTATAAGTCTGCCAACAAAAAGAAAAACTGTTTCGTCTTCTTTTACGTTATACGTTTGGTTGCAAAGTTTTTTAAGTTCGCCAAGGTCACCGTCGTATGACATATCCGTTCCATTTGGCAAAATTTTCACCTGACCGTTAAAGCCGTATGACAAAAGGGTGTCTTTTGTTGCCGTGTTCATGGTGAGCACCACGTCTGACAAATGAAAAACTTTCATAATGGCATCGAGTGCGGCGTTTTTAAGACTGTCAAGTTTGAGTATTCGCTTTAAATCCTGATGATATTGCGTGTGGAATGTTGAAACAACCGGTATATGCCTTTCATTTGCATATTCTATCATAAACCTGCCCGTAAAATATGGGCTGTGAATATGCATAAGGTCAATGCGCAAACTGTCAAGCAAACGGCGAAACTTTTTGTCGCCTTTAGCATGGCTGTAGTCATAGCGCAAAGGGTGAAAATAGGTTGAGTTGCAAAACAAAACGGCAGTATCGTTCAACGGTATTTTCCACCTGTGAGTAGGGGCACAAACAAGCACGTTTATTTTGTCTTTAAGGTTTTTTGCATAGTTGTCAATAACTGTCAAAACACCATCGACAATTGGGTAGTAATTGTCGTTTACAATCACCACCGTTTTTTTGCCGTTTGAGTTGAACTCGTCTATAACGCTTTGCATTTCAAGGTAATATTGTTTTTTGCCTTTAGCATCAAGTTTTATATATTCCATATGACCTCGTTTTATATACAAAGCTATTTTAACATACAAAACAGCTTTGTGCAACATGGTCATGATGCAAAATGTGTGTTGTTAAAACAGTCGGGGCACAGGTGGTTGTTTTGTTTTGAACAGTTTTGGCACAAAATTTTGCCACATTCGTTGCATATGCAAAAATTTTGTTGCAGTTTTGCTTTGCATTTGTTGCATTTTGTCATAAAACAAGTTTGCCCACACCGCAAATAAAAATACGCAGGGGTGTTTGATTGACAAAAACAATTTATTTTGTATGGTATTTTTAAAAGGGGTGGACTTTTGCCAACAAATAAACTATAATAAAAAAATGGAAGATAAAAAATTGACCGAACAACCGTCTTTTGACAAAAAGATGGAAATTGCCGAGCAGGAGTTTAAGCTCCACAAGGCAGACAGCACGGCAAAACAACTTGAAGACAGAAAAAGCAAAGCCAACAGATTTGGTTATTTTTTCTTGCTTCTTACAGTTGTGGTGCTTGTCGTTATTGCTGTGAGCGAGTTTAACAATAACAAAGAATATCCTTTGTCGCTCGTGCTTTCTACCTGGGGGCAAAACTGGCATTATATTGCGGCTGCTCTTGGTTGTGTGTTGCTCATGCTGTTTTTAGACGGTTTTCGTCAGGCAGTGCTTTTGCGTGGGGCAACAGGTCAATGGCGTATAAAACTCACCAGCAAAAGTATGATTCTGGGCAGATATTTTGACAATATCACCCCTTCGGCAGTAGGTGGTCAGCCTTATCAGATATATTATCTGCACAAACACAAGGTGCCTGCAGGCATTGCAACAAGTTTGCCTGTAGTTTGTTTTTTTATGCAACAACTTGCATTTTTTGTGCTTGTTGTGGTTTGTTTTTGTGTGTTTGGCGCAATTGTTGACAACCCATGGCTCAAAGTTGCAATTTACGTTGGTTCGTTTTGCATGATTGCAATGCCACTTTCTATAATGGTGTTTGCTTTCATTCCAAAAACGGCACAAAAAATTTTGCGTTGTGTAATAAGCCTGTTGCACAAAATAAAAATAGTAAAAAATCCAGATAAATTAAAATATAAATTCGACAACTACGTTAATGACTATAGCAAAAGCCTTAAACTCATTGGTTGCCACAAAAAAACGCTCATCGGTGGCTTTTTTATGGCGTTGGCCTGCTTGTTGTTAAATTTTTCTACTTTGTATTTTATTGTGCTTGCCAGTGGTGAAAGTTTGCCTTGGTTTTACGTAATTGCGCTTATGGCATATACAAATGCGGCAAGTGCGTTTGTGCCTACTCCGGGTGGTTCTGGCGCGATGGAAGGTTTCTTTTATCTCATCGTGGCAGTGCTTGACGGTGGTTTTAGGTTTTGGGGCATGTTGCTGTGGCGTATACTCACGTTCTATCTGCCAACGTTAATAGGTCTTGGTGTGCTTGTGAACAACACTGTTAAAGACAAAAGCTATCGCAGACGTGGATTGTTCCGCACCAGCGAAGATGATGATGACAAAAGGCTTATTGCACGAATAAAACGAAAAAACAAAAAATAAAGAGAGAGGATAAATCCTTTCTCTTTTTTTGTTATAAAATTATGCATGACAGCAAAAATGGAAAAATAACGTAAGGGGCAAAGTTTGCAAAATTTCCGCTTTGGGCAATTTTGTTTAATATGCCAAGTGACAAATAGCCAAAAACAAAACTTGTTGCCATGCCCACAAAAACAGGAAATATATCAACTGCGGTTTGCGTTTGCACAACGTCAAACCCAAGCAAAACCATGCTGCCTAAAATAACGGGTATGCTCATTAAAAACGAAAGTTCGGTTGCATCTTTGTTTTTTGTTTTGCAAAATTTTAAAAAGCAAATGGTTGAACCACTTCGCGAAAGACCTGGCAAAACGGCAATGCCTTGCACAACGCCACACAAAAACCCTGTTGCATATTTTGTTGTGAGCAAATTGTGTTTTTGTTTTTTTGCAAACTGACTTGTCAACAGCAATACAAACGTCAAGGCAAAACCAAGTGGCAACAAAACTCCGTCAAGGGCAGATGGCAAAAACAGTTTTGCCAAAAAACCTATTGCAACCGTTGGTAAAGTTGCAATATAAACCAGTTTTGCTTTTTTGCAAAAAGGGTGCTTTAACATTTGCCACAACTGCTTTTTATAAAAAACAACAACGGCAACCAAAGTGCCAAAATGCATTGCCACGTTAAGGAAAAGGTCTGGTTGCAACCCAAACAATTTTTGCGTGAGTATAAGGTGGCCACTGCTTGAAATTGGCAAAAATTCGGTAAAACCCTGCACAATTCCTAGGACAAAAGCACAAAAAACTGTCATATATCACCTTATCATAATAGTCAAAATCAATTTTTTTTGTTATAATAAATGTATATGTGGTAATTTTTGCCTTTTTTGCAAAAACAAAACCACTAAATTATATTAGCAAAAACAAAATAAAATGTTTTTTTGGAGAGATATATATGAAACTTGGCGTAGTAGGATTGCCAAACGTTGGCAAAAGCACACTTTTTAATGCAATTACTCATGCTGGTGCAGAAAGTGCAAACTATCCTTTTTGCACAATAGAACCAAACGTTGGCATCGTTGACGTTCCGGACGAACGCCTTGACAAACTTGCTGCACTTTACAACAGCAAAAAAATTACACACACTTTTCTAAAGTTTGTTGACATTGCGGGTCTTGTAAAGGGTGCTTCTAAAGGCGAAGGTCTTGGCAACAAGTTTTTGAGCCATATTCGCGAGGTTGACGCTATCGTTCACGTTGTTCGTTGCTTTGAAGACAGCAATATTACTCACGTAGAACAATCTGTAGACCCTGTTCGCGATATGGAAATTATTAACCTTGAGCTTATTCTTGCTGACCTTGAAAGTGTTTCTAAATATCTTGACAAAGCAAAAAATATGCAAAAAACAGGTGACAAAAAATATAAAATAGAGGCAGAAATTTTGCAACGTTTGCTCGATGCTCTAGAAAAGGGCATGCCTGTTCGTTCTGTTGAGCTTGACGAAGAAGAAAAAGCATACGTAGACGGTTTGTTTCTCATTACAGACAAACCTGTTATCTATGCGGCAAACATTGCAGAAAGCGACCTTGCTACACCAGAACAGGATTTGCCACTTGTAAACCAACTTAAAGAACAAGCAGCCAAAGAAAATGCAGAAGTGCTTGTTATCTGTGCCAAGGTAGAAGAAGATTTGTCTATGATGGACGACGAAGACCGTGCCGTTTTTTATGAAGAATTTGGCATTGAAGAGTCTGGCCTTAACCGCCTTGTAAAAAAATGCTACAGTTTGCTTGGTCTTATTTCATATCTTACAGCGGGTGAGCCAGAAACTCGTGCATGGACAATAGCAAAAGGCACAAAAGCACCACAGGCAGCAGGCAAAATTCACAGCGATTTTGAAAAGGGCTTTATCCGTGCAGAAGTAGTGCCATATGAAGTTTTGCTTGAGTGTGGCAACTATACAAATGCAAAAGCAGATGGCAAAGTTCGCAGTGAAGGCAAAGAATACGTAATGAAAGACGGCGACGTTGTCTTGTTTAGATTTAACGTATAAAAGCCCTGGCTATAGCGATTGCTACCGAAGGTCAATCGCGTCAAAGGGCTTTATCCGTGCAGAAGTAGTGCCATATGAAGTTTTGCTTGAATGTGGAAATTACAACAACGCAAAAGCAGATGGCAAAGTTCGCAGTGAAGGTAAAGAATACGTAATGAAAGACGGCGACGTTGTGTTGTTCCGCTTTAACGTATAAGATAAGGTTATTATAAAAATAAAGAATTTCCAAAAAATTGTATTGTGTAAAGCAAAAACAGAACAAAACGATAAAACAGATAAATAATAAGTTATGTTAGAAATCAGAAAAGTAAAAACAGAAGAAATCGAAAGAATTATCAATTATTATCATAATGTTATTGATGCTATGGAAGGCTCGAAATATAATCCGTGCTGGAAAAAGAACATTTATCCAAGCGACGCATATATTACAAAAGCCGTGCTTGACCAAAACTTGTTTATTGGTCTTGACAATGGTCGCATTGCTACTGCAATGATGCTTGACAACAAAGCAAACCCAGGTTACGTTGACGTTGACTGGCAAAGAGAGTTTCCTCAGCACGAAATTATGGTTGTTCACATTTTTGGCGTTCACCCATATTTTACCGGCAGAGGACATGCCAAAAAAATGTTGGCAAGAGCCATTGAATATGCCAAAGAAACAGGTCAAAAAGCATTGCGTCTTGACGTTTTGAGTGGCAGTGTTCCGGCAAAAAGGCTTTATGAAAAAATGGGCTTTAAAGAAGTTCAAACAATCGACATGTTTTATGAAGACACAGGCTGGACAAAATTTGACCTTTATGAATATCTTTTGTAATTGATTTTTAACTTTTTGTACATAAAACAAAAGCACGGCAAAAGCCGTGCTTTTTTGTATTGAAAACACACGAAAACAGTGATAATATATAAAAAACGATATAGGTGATGATATGAAAAAAGTTTTGATTGTAATTGATATGCAAAATGATTTTGTAACAGGTGCACTTGCAAACAAAGATGCACTTGCCATTGTAGAATCTGTTGCGCAAATGGTGGCAAATTTTGATGGCGACGTTATTGCCACGAGAGATACTCATGGGGCAGATTATCTCAACACGACAGAAGGAAAACTTTTGCCAGTAGAACATTGTATTGCTGGCAGTGACGGTTGGCAAATTGTTGACAAAATAAAAACTGAAATTGACAAAAGGGGTGGAATAGTGATAGACAAGCCAACTTTTGGATACAAAGACTGGCAACTTGACGGCTATGACGTTGCAGAAATAGTCGGCACTTGCACAGATATTTGTGTTGTCAGCAATGCACTTATTTTAAAGGCACTTTATCCGGATATGCAAGTGGTGGTGCACGGAAGTTTGTGCGCTGGACTTACTCCACAAAAACATGCACATGCACTTGACGTAATGGCAAGTTGTCAATGCAAAGTGATTTAAAACAAAAAACCAATCGCTAAAAGGTATTTTTTAAGTTTGTTTTGTTGCGATTGGTTTAAATTAGTGTTAAAATTTTGGGGTATAGTTTAAATTAACCCTGCTTTGCAGGTTTTTGGAGAAATATTATGGAAAGAGAAAAACTTGGCAGTCGCCTTGGCTTTATTTTGCTTAGTGCCGGCTGCGCCATTGGTGTTGGCAACGTGTGGAAGTTCCCTTGGATGGTTGGCCAATACGGTGGTGGTATATTCGTTCTTATTTATTTGTTCTTTCTTGTCGCTATGGGCATTCCTGTAATGACAATGGAGTTTTCGCTTGGACGTGCAAGTCAAAAAAGCCCTGTTAAACTTTATGACGCACTTGCTCCAAAAAACAGCAAGTGGAAGTTGCACGGTTGGGCAGCACTTGTGGGCAACGTTGTGCTCATGATGTTTTACACAGTTGTTACAGGCTGGCTTTTGCAATATTTTGTAAAAATGATAAAAGGCGACTTTAACGGCCTTGACAGTGCCGGTGTAAGTGGTGAGTTTGGCAACATGGTGAGCGACCCTGGTATGATGACTTTGTTTGTTGCAATCGTTGTTGTGGTTGGCTTTTTGGTGCTTTCTTTCGGCGTTAAAAACGGTTTGGAAAAAGTAACAAAAGTAATGATGCTTGCTTTGCTTGCAATTATGGTGGTGCTTGCCTTTAACGGATTTTTCCTTGACGGTGCGGCAGAAGGCCTCAAATTTTATCTCATACCAAACTTTGATAATATGGCTGCCAATGGCGTAAATATTTTTCAGGTAATTACAGCCGCAATGAGTCAGGCATTCTTTACTTTGTCACTTGGCATTGGCTCAATGGCTATTTTCGGCAGTTATCTTGGCAAAGACAGGTCTTTGCTTGGCGAATCTGTAAACGTTGCAATTCTTGATACGTGTGTTGCTTTGGTTGCAGGCCTCATTATTTTCCCTGCATGCTTTACTTACAACAACGGCAACGTAAACTCAGGCCCTGCACTTATTTTCGAAACTTTGCCAAACGTGTTCAACCATATGCCACTTGGTCAGTTGTGGGGAAGTTTGTTCTTTTTGTTCCTTTCTTTCGCGGCACTTTCTACGATTTTTGCCGTGTTTGAAAACATTTTGGCATGTATTCAAGACCTTACAAACTGGAGCAGAAAAAAGATTTGCATAGTTGCAGGCATAGGTTTGTTTGTGTTGTCAATCCCTTGCGTGCTTGGCTTTAACTTGTGGTCTGGCTTTGAACCTTTTGTCTTTGTAAAACCTGGCACAAACATTATGGATCTTGAAGACTTTATCGTTTCTACTTTGTTGTTGCCAATCGGCTCATTGGTGTTCGTTTTGTTCTGCACAAGCAAAAAAGGCTGGGGCTGGGACAATTTTGTTAACGAAGCAAACACAGGCAAAGGTTTTAAAGTAAAACCTTGGATGAAAACTTATATGAAATACGTTTTGCCAGTGCTTTTGTCAATCTTTATCGTGATTAGCATTGTTACTTTCTTCTGGCCAAACATTTTTGCATTTTAACATAACAAATTAAAGAGTGTCGAAAGACACTCTTTTTTGTTGACAAAACTTTGTGTGTGTGGGAGGGTATTGAAAAGACATATCATATTGTGTATAATAAAATTATAAAGTTGAAAAATGCACTTTTTTGAAAGGTGACAAATATGATAAAAAGCAAAAAAAATCTGATAATAATTATATCTCTGGTGGTGGCACTGCTTGTTATGGGTGGCATTTTGACAGTTATTTTGATAAACAATTGCAAAGCAAACAAAATACCTGGCGAATATGCCGATTTGTATGATGCTCTGCAAAATGCCGAAACGGGTGACACAGTGTATATGACCGAAAATCTCTCTTGCAACCGAGAAGTGTTTGTAAACAAATCTATTGCAATTGATCTTGGTGGAAAGGTGTTGAAATCAATAGAAGATTTTGAGATTGGCGAAGGTGCAACACTCACTTTAACAAACGGCACTGTAAAACCAACCAAAGAATTTGTTGTTAAGGGCAATCTTGTTGTTGGCAAAGGTGCAGAAATTGTCTTTGGCGAAAATTGTCTTTTTGGCACATTAGGCAGCAAAGTGAAAATAGATGGTGGCAGAATATCTTCTGTAAATCAAACAATAGAAACACAAGGTGATTTTGAAATGACAAGTGGCAATGTGAACCGAATTACGGTTTATGGAAATTTGTTGATTTCAGGCGGTTACGTTGATTCTTGCTCAAACTATGGCGAAGGTGTCATTACTGGTGGCTCGTTTGGTAGCACAAATATAAGTGATCCATTGCGAAACTATGGAGCTTTGCTCAAAATTGAGGGCAGTCAGTCTCAACCAATACAAATAACGAGTAATGCTGAAGGTTTGTATACTTCAAAAGGCTCAAAAACAACAATTAAAAATGCAAATATAGATTCAACGGTAAATGATATTTCGGCCCTGGGTGCAATTGATGTCGAAGGTTTGATTTTGCATGGTGTGACTGTTTTGGGTGGAGAATCGCACTTTAAAAACTGCACGATAACCTCTTGGGAAAATGCCGAATCTGCAATTAGCAATCAGTCGGAAAAACTAATTTTGGAAAACTGCACAGTCACAGGCAACACATATGGTGTAACAAATTTTGCAGGAGGCAAACTTGTTGTAAAACAAAGTGAAATTACAGCTGACGCATGGGCTATTGTTAACAACTCTATGACAGATGATATTGGAAACTTTTTGCAAGGTGTTGTTGAAATTGAAAGTGGTTTTGTGGCAGGTATCGAAAACAAAACCGACTCAAAACTGTTTGTAAAGGGTGGGGTTATTTCACACTATCAGGATCAGGAGTTGGCGATTAGAAGTTACAGCAACAGCAGTAATACTGAAATTGTAATTAGTGGTGGTAGCATACAAGGTTCAATACTTTGCACAAAAGGTAAAGTTGTTGTAAGTGGTGGAACAATCAAAGGTGAAGGCGATTTTTATGGCATATGTTCAAGTGGTGCAGATTTGGAAGTATCAGGTGGCACGATCGAGGGCAAGTGGGCAATCATTGTGTATAGCAATGGTAAAACAACTTTGTCAGGGGGCATTTTTAAAGGTGGTGCAATGATAGAAAGAATGTATTTTGACCCGACCTATGCAACTGTTTTGTCAGATTTGCTTGCAGATGGATGCAGGTTTGAGTCAGAACAGGATATCAATACGTTACTCAATTATACAGAGGCAAATTTCAGCATTGTATGGCAATAAAGGAGAGATGATATGAAGATTTTTAACAAAAAAACAAAAAAAATTGCCATACTTTTGTTTGTTATGGTCATTTGTTTTTGCTTTCCATTGCTTTGTGGTTGTTCAAACGAAAGTTTTTCAAAAATGATAGCCAATGCAGAAAAAGGCGACGTTGTTCTTTTAGAAAAAGATATGACGTGTGACGACGAGATTTTTGTAAATCAAGACCTCACGCTTGATCTTGGTGCAAGGATGCTTACTTTGCAAAAACCGATTGTTATAAAAAGTGGTGCAACCCTTACTGTTAAAAACGGCAACGTTAATGGTAGTGGCGATTTTGACTGTCTTTTTAAAACAGAAGGAAAACTTGTTGTCAATGGTGCAATAATAAAGGCAAGTGGCAACACAAACGGTATAACAAATTTGGGTGAAACACAAGTTGACGGTGGCACGATTGCAGGATATTATGGCATTGCAAACAGTGGAAATCTGGTTGTTGACGATGGCACAATTTATACAACCCAGCAAGAGCCAAACGGTTATGCCATAAAAAACACAGGCACAGCGATAATAAAAAATGGCATTGTTGGCGAAAGCAAAATCAACCCAAACTATGGCACAATTTATTTTACACCTGGCATAGAAAACTATGGCAAAGTTGTGATAGAAAATGGCCAAATTGGTTCGGTTTACAGTCAGGGAAACAATGCCAAAGCATATTTTTATGGCGGAAAAATAATGGAAAGCGTGCATATCATTGGTGGTTATGCCGAGACAGAAGACAAAAAGGGCAACCTTGTGTTTGCAGGAAGTTCGCCTTTTGACGTGCTTGAAGGCACAGCTGTTATAAAAGGCGGTGTTTTTACAGACTTGTATGACGAACATCATGCTTCAACCGGTGCGATTGTTTCTTTCCACGGCACGGTGTCTGTATATGGTGGAAGTTTTTGCGAAACAGAGATGAGTGGCGTGGTAAACGTATATGGTGGCACGTTTAACAACAGTGTAGAAATCATTCCTACAAGCACCGTCAAATTTATGGGTGGCACGTTTAAAAAAGGCGCAAAAATTGCAGAACACACAAATCAGATTATCCAACAACTTATTTTCAATTTGCATGATGTTTTGGAAGCAGGATATAAATTCAGCATTGCCATTGACAAAACGGCAAAAGAAACAACACAAGAGTTTTCTGTTGTGATAGAATAAGCAAAAATTAAAGAGTGTCGAAAGACACTCTTTTTTTGTTTGTAGCCATACCTGTTGCAAAAAAGCAGGAGTGGTGCTAAAATAAGTTAAAACAAAAGTGCAAAAAGAAAGACGCACCTTTGAGTGCGTGGCACAAATTTGTGCCCAGGGAATGCAGTGAAAATCTGCAACAGCCCCCGCTACTGTAAAAGGCTACGAGTTTTTTGTTCCATTGCCATTTGGCGAGAAGGAAAAAACAAGGCAAAGCCTTAAAGTCAGGAGACCTTTTCTTTAACAAATTGCACAAGATACTATCTTCGGAGGGAAGACGGTGCTTATTTTTGCAAAACGATGCGTGACGTTTTGCTTTTTTGCAACTGCTCTTTCGGGCAGTTTTTTTATTTGTCAATAAATATAAAAAGCCTTCTCCTTTTGTTTAAGGAGAAGGTGGCAAGCGTATGCTTGACGGATGAGGTTAGCTTTGTTTGTATTATCAAACCTCATCACCTGCTATCGCAGGAGCTTCCCCTTAAAAAAGGGGAAGCCTTTAAAAATATTGCCACATTTTGCTTTTGTTATTGCAATCTTTTGTTTTGTACCCGACAACCTCTCCATTTTCTGGAGGAAAATTTATGAAAACTTTTAACAAAAAACTATTGGCACTTTTGCTTGTGGTTGTGTCTGTGTTTGCTTTTGCAGGCTGTGGTGACAGCTATGCGCTTGACGGACAGGCAAAGGTGATTATCGCCGGAACAACTGACAAAACATACGTCGTTGACCTTGAACAAGCAAAAATGACTTCGCAAAACACAGTGCTCGATTTGCTTGGTTATCTTTGCGAAACACAACAGCTCGAATTCAGTGCAAGTGCAAATGGCAGTGGTCAATATGGTTATAGTGCATTTCTCACAAGCATAGGTCAGCTCAACCCACAAGGTAACGAATATATTGGCTTTTTCCACAATAAAAAAGCAGACAAAGACGTGTCTGAATGGGCGGCAGATGACGTGACCGTGGGCGAAGATACTTTGTATTACAGCGGTCTTGGCATTGGCAGTGTTAAACTTGTTGATGACATTGTGGTTTATTTTAAAGTTTTGAGTTATTGATATGAAAACTGCAAAAGGCATTGCCACAATAGCCGTTATGGCGGCAACGTTGTTCGGTGGCAAAATGGTTATGAGTGTGTTGCCAAACATAGAGCCCGTCACAATTTTGATAGCACTTTATGCCACCGTGTTTGGCTTTGCATACGTTTTGCCGGCAACGGCTGTGTTTGTTGTGCTTGACGTGCTTATTTATGGCATAAACACGTGGGTTGTTTCTTATTTTATATATTGGCCGTTGGTTGCACTTGTTTTTGCTATTGTCAACCACAAGCAAAAAAACCTGTGGATAAATGTGTTCACAGCAGTTTTGCTCACCTTGTTTTTTGGCGTGCTGACCAGCCTTGTTGACGTAGGCTTGTTTATGGGTGCGTTTGACAACTTTTGGTATAGGTTTGGCATTATGTATGCCCGTGGAATTCCTTTTTTTGCCACTCACGTAGTGTCAAACTTTGCGTTGTTTTTGCTTTGCTACAAACCACTTTGCAAAGCACTGACAAAAACCAAAAAACAGTTTTTAGACTGACAAATTTTTTCACGCAGATTTTAAACAAAAAAATGAAAACGGAGTTGAAAACTCCGTTTTTTTGTTGTGATTTTTAGCTTATAACAAAAAACTTGTGGCAACAAGCACTGCCAAAAAGCCAAAGTTGAGTGCGTGTGCCAAAACGAGATATTTTTTTGTGTTGCCCGGCTGATAAAGCGTAAAGTGTTTGAACGTTATCAGGCTGGCAAGTGACGAAATAAGCGAGCCACAACCACCAATGTTAACGGCAACAAGCAGGTTTGCATAGTCGGCAGTAAAGCCAGAAAGCAAAATTGCACTTGGCACGTTGCTTATCACCTGGCACGAAAGCACGCCTGTGAGCAACGTGTTTTTGCCAAGAAGGTTTGCAAAAAATTGGTTTACGGCAGGAATGCGTGCAAGGTTGCCCGAAAAGATAAAAAACATGCAGAAAGTGAGCAACAAAATATAGTCAACGTCAAAAACTGCCTGTTTGTCCAAAAAATATAATATTGGAATAATGAGCAACCCTGTCCAGTATGGCACAACACGAAAAACAATTATTATTGCATAGGCAAAAAATGCAAAATATATCAGTGCTCTTTTTACGTTGAGTTTTTTGTTTGCAGTTTTGCCACATTCCAAAGGTTCGCTTTTGATGAACAAACAACAAATTATAATCAAAATGATAGAAATCACAGTTGGCTTCCACATAATTGCAAAAAACTCTGCCGTTGCAATGTTAAAGGTGTTGTAAATATAAAGGTTTTGTGGGTTGCCAAAAGGGGTTATCATGCCACCAAGGTTTGCCGCAATGGTCTGCATGATAAAGGTGAATGCCATATATTTTTCTTTCTTGGTGGTGGCAAGCACAAAATAACCAAGTGGCAAAAAGGTGATGAGTGCCATGTCGTTGGCAATGAGCATAGATGCAAAATAGGTGATAAACACCAGTGCAGTTATTGCCGAACGGGTTGTTTTAAACAACTTTATTATTTTGTTTGCCAAAATGCGAAAAAAGCTTATGTGCCTGAGTGCAGAAATTACTGCCAGCATAACAAACAGGCTCACCAGCGTTTTAAAATCAAAATAGTCAATATATTGTGCATCTGGCAACACAAAAAAGCATGACAAAATTGCCGCAAAAGTTGCGATAGAAAACACAATGTTCTTTTTTATAAATGCCAAAACAAAGTTTGGTTTTTTTGCAATATTTTCCATGTCAAATTTTCCCCAAAAAGTTATACACCCACGCTGTTTAAAAGTCAAACGAAACAACAAAAAAAAGGAGCATTTTTGCTCCTTGTTTTTTATGGTGTGTCTTTTCTGCCAACCAGATAATCTATGTCGGTTTCAAAATAATCTGCCAACAACCAAAGGCTTGTTATGCAGGGTTCTTTTTTTTCTCTCAGCCAGGCACTTATGGTGTTTTGCTTTATTCCAATTCGTTTTGCAAGTTCAACTTGTGTCAAGTTTTCTTCTCTCATCAAAGCGCGCAATCTTTCTGCAATCAAAACCTGCATGTCAAAATCTCCTTTTAAAGTGGATATTGACATTTTAGCCCCTTGGCGATATAATAATCAAAAATAGCCCCTTGGGGATAAATTTAAGAGGTGTGTTATGAACAGATTTTTCAAATACACAAAAATATTGTTGATAGCAATATTATGTTTAAGTTTGTCATTGCTTTTTGTAGCCTGTGGCGAACCAGGCGAAAAGGGTGACAAAGGCGACAAAGGCGACACAGGTGCAACTGGTGTCAGCATTGTGTCAATAGTTAAAGACGGCACAGAAGGCAACGTAGATACCTACAAAATCACTATGTCAGACGGAACCACAAGCACCTTTACCGTTACAAACGGCACAAGTGGTGCAGATGGTAAAGATGGTGTTGACGGCAAAGATGGTAAAGACGGTGTCGATGGTAAAGACGGCGTTAGCATTTCTGGTGCAACAATAAACACAAATGGCGAACTTGTTTTGAACTTTACCAATGGAAACAAAATAAACCTTGGCAAAGCAACCAACCTTCAAGCCAAAGATGGTAAAGACGGCAAAGACGGTGAAGATGGCAGAGATGGCAAAAACGGTAAAAACGGTAAAGACGGTGTAAGTCTTGAAGCCGTTGAGTTGGATAACGACGGAAACTTGTCTGTTACATATGGTGGCAAAACTTATCCTCTTGGCAACGTTAAAGGAAACAGCGGCAAATCTGCCTATGAAATCTATAAGCAATATTATAACTACACCGGCACAGAACAACAATGGATAACAGACCTTGTAAATGGCAACCTGATGATGGACGAAAGTCAACCACAAGAAATTGACCACCAACAAGTGCTTATAAATGCCGCTTTGCAAATGCTCAACGAAAATTTTGAAATGAAATGGGCAGGCGAAAAAGAAACGAAAGATATTTTTATTGGCCAAGACTATGACAATGCAGGTATAAGTGAGATACTTGAGTTTTCAGAAATAGTAAGAGTGCTTTTAACAGACAACCTTGTGCAGGAAGGCAAAACTTATCAAACAGCAGACCCTGCTGATATAACTGGTTCAGAATTGAAATGCAAAATAGAATATCAGCAAGATAAAAACAGTTATTATATTTATTTTGAAATAATCGAAAATATATATGCAGATTATTGCGGTGTGATAGAAGTTCGTTTGGACAACAAAATGAACCTTTCTCAACTTGTCGTGGCAATGTCACCAGACAAAATGCAAACGTTGTGGGCAGAATTTACACTTCTGTTTGATTTTGTTGAGCACAAGATTTATTATTTGAATATCTGGGCAAATCAGAAAGACGTTAAAGACTATATAGCAGATATGAGCGAAAAATGGACTGCATGGCAAACTTCTGATGAAGAAGTAACAGAAGTTAACGTGTGGGATTGGTTGGCAGGCAAGTTGTGGGCACTTTCCGTAAGAGTAAGAAGTAACTGTCGTCTTATGGTAAACCAAAATGGCAAAAGCTATTTGTTTGACCAAGGCTCAGAAGTATATTTTCCTGCTGCAACAGAACAAATGCAAGAAATAATAGCCATCCCTGATGATGGTTATATATTCACTGGGTGGAGTGACGGCGTAAAAACGCAACGGCGAACAGACATCAAACCAGAAAGCACAGGTGATTATTTAATAGATGTTTGCTTCGTTTATCCTATAGTAGAAAAGGAAGTGAGAATAGGCGATCTTTCAAAGGCATATTTGCAGATTGAAGAACAAGTGTTTGACCTTGTGCCTGCAGACGAAACTGTGTCACAGGATATTTTTGCAGGCAAAGCAAATGCACAAAATAAATATGCAGGCATGGTATATGGTCTGATAAACAATTTCAGAAAAACCATTGGAGAAAATGACGTTGATAGTAACAGCGGATATATTTATAACTATACAATTTATGACGACTATCACTATGACTACCAAAACAGTCAGATAATTACAGGTAATAACTCAAAAAGATATTCAATCAGATTTGATATAGATTATGACTGGATTGATTGTGGATTGATTGAGCCAAATACCCGTGCATATGAATATTTATATCGCATTTATTTTTGCTACATCGACTGGAATGAAACTCCAAAAAACGAAGGTGGCATGTGTGAAATAAAGGTTGGCACAGATGGCAACGTTGACTATGCCGATTTTGTTTTTGTTCAAACCGACGAGCAAGAGGTTTATAAAGAAAGCTTGTCTCTTGTGGCAGAAAAATCTTTCCGACTTGACTTTGAGTCTGGCAAATATATTCCTGCCAATGCAAACGTGAGCCAGACAGACTGGAACGAATATTTGGCAAAAGGTGACGAAAACAGATCTCATAAAGCAAGGATATTGGAGCATTTTAACGAGTTAAGATATTATTCGCTTATTGAGCTTACAAATGTCTACAATTTTGACACTATCAATATTTCTGCAATCGGTGGACAAATAAAAATAGGAAACACTTTGTTTGATGAAAGTGCGATTTTGCTTGTTCAATATCATCAGTTTGTTCCGGAAATTCAGGTTATTGTTCCACAGGATGCTGCTGACGTATCTTGCGAATCAACAGAAGATATCGAGGACGTTTGGGACGAACAAAACAAAAAGATAACAAGTCATTTAAACCAACGCTATAGTGTTGAGTCAAACGTTATTTGGTTCAGTATTCATTATACTTCTTGACAAAAACAGTTAAGTAAAAAAAGACGGAGTTTTTACTCCGTCTTTTTTTTGTTATTTTGTTGTTTTAAATTTTATTTTTTGTCGTCTTTTGTGGCAAAAGTCACGTCTGTTTCAACAGGTGTGCCGTTTGGGTCGTCTGCCGGTGGGGCATATGTTTTATATACCTTTATTTCGCTTGTTTTTGGGTGAACCAAAATGCACGTTATTGGCCCAATTATAAACACAATTTGCACTATAATGTGCCACAACCACAATGGCAAAACTTTGTGTTTATATTTTAAAAGCCTCATTACGGCTATCATTGCAAGTGGATAGTGAATTATCAGCACGGCGATAATGCCAATTAAAAGTGGAACTTTTTCTGGTGAAATTGCAAGTAACATACCTTTTTACCTCAAAAATTATTGTGGTTAAATTATACAATCAAAACCACGTTTTGTAAATAGGGCATTTACAAAATGCCAAAAGAGTATGGCTGGGTATATGACTAATTTGTAATTATTAAAATTGTTGCAAATTTCAAATTCACTCACGAAGTGAACTTCACTATCGAAGATAACTTCACTCGTGCTACGGCACGAATTTCACTGTTAAGTTTCTTATAACACTCTGCACAGCAAACAACCCACGGCGCAAGACAAAAAACTGCAAAACAAACCTATCCACAAAGCAACGCCAAGCTTTTTCACACTTGTTCCACTAAAATAAATGGTGGCAATATAAAACACAGTTTCGCTTGTGCCATAAACAACGCAGGCACACCTGCCTATATAACTGTCTGATCCGTGTGTCAAAAGCAGATCGTTGAGCATTGCCAAAGACCCACTGCCACTGAACGGTTTTAATATTACAAGCTGGCTTAACTCGGCAGGTATACCCACCATTTGCAAAAAAGGCGAAAACAAAAGGTCAAGCAAATTATATAATCCGCTTGCTTTTGCAAGTTCTACTGCGACAAGCATGCAGGCAAGAAATGGCAACAGACTTTTTACAAGTGGCAGTGCCTGTTTTGCACCCTCGGCAAAACTGCCGTAGGCATCAACTTTTTTTACAAAACAAAAAGAAAAAAGGCACAGCAACAACAAGGGAACAAAAAAACTCATTTGTTATGACCAAAAAGCAAATTTACAAGCAAAATGCCAACCGCAGTTGTTGCAAGCGAAGTTATTAAACAAGGCAACAAAATATCCGTTGGGTTTGCACTGCCCAGGTTTGAACGAATGCCAATCACGGTGGTGGGCACAATTTGCAGACCACATGCGTTAATTACAAACAGCATTGCCATGCCTTTTGTAAGTTTTCCGTTGCCCTTGTCCATATTTTTTATTGCCCTTATTGCAGGTGGTGTTGACGCGTTGCCAATGCCAAGCAGGTTTGCCGAAAGGTTTAGTGACAAATCGGCAGAAATTTCGTCGTTGTGTGCACCAAAAAGTTTTTTTGCAAGCGGGTTTATTTTTTTGCAAAGAGTCTGCAAAATTCCGCAGTTTTTTGCAAGGTTTATCACGCCAAGCCAAAGGGCATATATGCCCACGAGTGATATGCAAAGCGAAACTGCATTTTGCGTTGCAGTTGTCATTGCCGTTAAAATTGCATTGGGGTTTGAAAAAAGCAAAAGCGAAATGCTTGTCGTTACCAAAAAAAGCCATATATATTGCATAATAATATATATTTAAAAAACTTGTTTAATAGACAATATTTTTGTAAAGTGTTATACTAAAACATAATGTAGTTTAAAATATATATTTATAGAGGTAACGTATGAAAGAAAAGTATTACATCACCACACCGATTTATTATCCAAGCGGCAACTGGCATTTGGGCCACTGCTATACAACAGTTATTTGTGACGCTATTGCTCGCTTTAAACGTATGGATGGCTTTGATGTTTTCTTTTTGACTGGCACTGACGAACACGGTGTTAAAATAGAAAAACGTGCTGCCGAACACAACACAACTCCAAAAGCGTTTGTTGACGGTCTTGTTGACAATATTAAAGATTTGTGGAAGGTTTTGGGCATCAGCTATGACAAAT
>JAFVQA010000164.1 GCA_017505015.1 Clostridia bacterium | reverse complement strand
TTTTTTTGTTTGTTTTTGTTTCTGTTTGTATCATGACTTATATTTTATAACCAAAATGCTTTTATGTCTAACGGTTTTGACAAAAGAACAAACATTTTGAAAAATTTGTTAAAACAAGCACAAAAAAAAGGACGGTTAAACCGTCCTTTTGAATTTTGCTATTAGCAACCGCCACCTGTTGGAGGAAGTGCAGATGCACCGCTGTCAGAAGAAGAACCGCTGTCGCTTGAAGAATCTGTTGATTCTGTAGATTCACCTTCTGTTACCATTGGTGGTTGATAAGAAGCATATGGGTTTTCATCAAACAAATCTTTTACTGCTTCTTCCCAAGCTTCTTGATATGGAGCCCAGCCATATTCAAATTCAGCTTCTACCTGACCGATAATTTTGCTGCCAGCTGCTTTGTCACCATCGATGAGCAAGAGAGTTGGTGTGCAAACTTTTGAATATGTACCTTTAACGCCTTTGATAGAAATTGTGCCAGCGTTAATTGTGCTAACGTATTCTGGCAAATATTGGTCGATAAGTCTTGCATACAAGTGAGCATAGTTGATAGATGCAATACCCAAACCTTCATCTCCTCTTGGGTTAAGACGATTTGCAAGATAATTTACATCACCACTTGTTGTAGAGTCGGCATATACTTTAACTGTGTCTTTTGCAGGAGTGATAGCACCTGTTTCTGCATCATAGTTATATTCGCCTGGTTGTGCTTTGATCAATTCGTATGAATCGCCAGTTGAACCATTGTCAAGACGAGTGTCAAACATATAGATTTTGCTGATACCATAAGCTTTTGCAAGATCGCTTGTATATTTTGAAACAGCCTGACTGTTGTGACACCATGTGCCACCAACAAAGATTGCATAAACACCTTTGCTGTTTGCCAAGAGGTCATACATTGCGTGATAAGTTGTTGTTACAAACACGCTTTGGTTTTCGCCGATATAGTCGCTTGTTGCTGATGCATAGTCGCCAGCCATGTGCAAACGATAGTCGTTATAAACGTTGAATTCGTTGATTGTGATTGAGCTGAAAGCACTGCTTGGCAAATTGCCGTTGCTATCTGCAGATGCAAGAGGGTTTGGCAATTTAAAGCAAGCTGCTTGAATAACACTTTCAAATTCATCTGCTTTCTTTGCAGATTTAGAAATATTTCCGTTATAAGTTACTTTATAACCTTCTGATTCAAATTCATCAACTTCTACAGTTGGAGCACCACCTTTGATATAAACCAAAGAACCTTGTGATGGGAATTGACGAACGTTGCCGATTGCCAAAACTTTCATAAGTTCTATTTGAAGTGATGCCATTTGAGTTGAAACTTGGCCGATTGTTGCAGAAGTGATGTCTGCACTTGCAACGTTATATTTGCCACCGGCAGAGTCAAGACCAACCTGACCATCAAGACATGGGTCAAAGTTATAAATTGTTATGTCATATTCTTCTGCAAGTTCTTGTGCTTTTTTGATGTTAGCTTTTGCTGTTGAATCATACGCACCGCCCCAGTAAACGATGAAGTTGCCTGGTGTTTGTGCCATTTTATAAAGACCGTTGAAAGTAAGCTGTTCAATTCTGACATCGTCTGCTTCAACGTCACTCAAAGAAGAGTAAACGCTTGTGAAGTAGTTATATTCGTCAGCAGGGTTGGCTCCGGCGCCACAAGCAGTCAAGCCAAACACGCCAAACACCATAACAACTGCCAACAAAACAGTCAATAATCTTTTTTTCATTTTTTTCCTCTATAAAAACCCATTTGTATGAGTTTTGTAGTTGATTTAAACAAATTGTAATAGAGTTACAGATATTATTAGCGTCCGGGAAACCCCGGACGCTAAAATATTTAAATTAAGTTTTTGTAATTAACTAACTAATTGTCAATTATTTACGTTTTTTGATGAAGAAGAATGCAACGCCACCAACAACTACAACAGCTGCTGCAATGATACCGATGAGAGCACCAGTGCTGAGACCGCCGTCTTTGTCGCCTTTGTCTGATGGATCAGATGGAGTTGATGGTTGTGATGGTTCGTCACCAGGATCAGATGGTTCTGATGGTTGTGATGGTTGTGATGGTTCTTGTGAACCAGCAGCTTCACCAGTCAATGTGAATGCAGCAGGTTTTTCTGTACCGTACAACCAAGTTTCAGACCATTTATCAATATCTGCAGCAACAACACCGTTAGCATTGCCTGCAAGACTATCTTTTACGTGTGCAACGAAATCTTCTGTTGTTTTAGCTTCGCCTTTGAAGTTTTTAATCCAGCCTTTGAGCATGTCAGAGAAAGCTTCATCACCAAGACCGTCTTTAAGAACTGTCAATGCCATTGCGCCACGGTTGTAAGCAGCTTTTTGGCCACCGAACAAGTCAGTTTCATCTGGAACTGCTACTGGAGCAATTGCCCAGATTTTTCTGTTTGCTGCGTAATCGTTATAAACAGCACCCCATTTTTCGTGGAGAGTGTCACCTACGCCAACGAGTTCGTAGTACAAGTCGCTACCGAAAGTTGCGAAACCTTCGTTGAGCCACAAGCTTTCCCAATCTGCGATACGAACTGCATCACCAAACCATTGGTGAACGAGTTCGTGAACGAAAGTATTTTCGCCTACGAGGTCTGCGTATGTGTAGAATGGTCTGTCATAACATTCAATAGCACCCCAAGATGCTGATTCGCCTTTACCATCACCAACGTCTTCCATAATGAAGCCAAGTGTTTCGCCTGGATATTCGCCGAATACTTGTTCCAATGTGTAGATGTAGTGAGTGAGCAAGCCGTAGTATCTGTCTACTTCTTGTTTGTTAGCAGCATATGTATCTGCGTTAACGTATGCATAGATAGGGAATTCAGTACCATCGATACCAACATATGTATCAACGTCTACGTTACCGTCATATGCAAGTGACAAGTCAACGATGTTTTTGCTGAATGTAGCAAACATTTGGTAACCAGCAATGTCATTGCCTACAGACCAAGTAATTTTCTTGTAACCTGCAGCAAGGTTGTCATCGTCGTCTGACAAAGCAGAAGTGATTTTACCGTTAGAAATCATTGTCCAGCCAGCTGGTGCACGCATTGTTACGTCATATGTAGCACCGTCAGCAGGAGTGTTGTTACATGGCATCCAGTATGTAGCACCGAATGGTTCGCCAGCTACTGTATAACCTTTGTTGTCAGTGTGAACGTTGAAACCTTGTGGGTTGTCAAGATTTTTAACACTGTAGTCAACTGTAAGAATGTTATATTCTACTGTGAGAGCAAATTTTTCGCCAGCAGCGATTGTACCGTCAAACAATACAACCAATTTTTGTGAGTCAGTTTGGTTATTGTTTTCTTGACGATAACTTGTTACATTGAGTTCTTTGTTTGTTGTGAGGTTCTTGAGTGTAATGCCACCTTCTTTGATTGCCAATTTACGGAAGTCAAGTTTGATAGCACCGTTTGCAGCTTTAACTGCAGTTGCAGTAACTGTAGTTTTTGCATCCCAGTTTGCTGTGATTGCTGTGTCATAGTCATCAGCAGCAGGAGCATTGAGTTTAATGTCGATATTGTAGTTTTCTACGTCGTAGTTAGCAGAACCGTGGTTAGGAACCAATACAGCACCGTTTTGGTTGTCCATTGGGTCGTTGTCATCACCACAACCGCTGTCTGCTTCTGAGCTTGCGTCAGAAATATTTGGAACAGGGCGTGAATATTTGATTTCGTCAGCGCCGAAGAACAATGTGATGTTGTAGTGACCAAGAGCTTTTTGAGTATCTGACAAGTGTGAAGATCTCAATTCATAGTCATTGAACAAACCATCGTCTGCTTCTGTCATACCTTGGTATGCTTCATAAGGTTTCATTTCATGCAACCAAGCTTTTGTGATTTTGCTTTCTGTTGTTGCATCTTTATTGTATTTAACGAGATATGGAGAACGGAATCTGTGGTATTCCATTTGTGCATATTCACCAGTGAGAACGCCATCAACGATTTCACCACCATCTACCAAGTATTTAACTTTGTCGTTAGCATTGCCAACGCTGTTGTTTACAGGGTAGTTGTCGCCAAATTTTTCCATCATTTCAACACCCAACCAAGCAAGACGTGCAAACGCGCCTGAACGGCCGTCCCAGTCTACAAATGATTGTCTGCTTGAACCGTGGAGAGCACTTGTGATACGGAAGTCAAATACATATACAGGTTTTGTATCATATTTGTGTACGTTTTCGATTACCAAAGGCATTGCGTATTTAGAGTCGCCACACCACGAACCAGAAGCCATGAGAGTGTGTTCACCTGGAGTATCCAAAAGCAACATTACTTCGTAGTAAGTAGCTGAACGAACCAAGAAGCCTTCTTCGTATTGATCATAACCATTCCATTCGATTGGGTTGCCTTGTTGATACCAAGTAGCTCTGTCATTGAAATAATCGAAGTTAGAATATGTAGTTTCGCTGTCAGCAACACCTTCCAACAAAGCTTTGATATCTGCAGATTTTGCAGCGATATCAGCTTCAGAAGTGATAACTACAGAGTCAATTACTTTATAATCTTTTGCAACTTCGCCATCCATGTTTCTGCCGTTAGCAACAAACAATGCAAGTTGAGTTTCAGCATCTACATAACCAGCGTTCCAGATATCTTTCAAGCCAGTGTCTGCAGTACCTTCTGTACCAGTGTAGTAGTCATGAATTGATTTGAATGCGTTATATGTTGCGCCAAATTTTGCAGCATCTTCTGCAACGCCAGCAGCTTTAATAACTTCGTCATCGATATCGTTGAATTGCCAGTAATCCAAGCCATTCCAGATATTGATACCGTATTCACCAGCAAGGTTCATATCCATGTAATAGATTTTGCTTACGCCAGCAGCTTTCGCAGCATCGTTGATAGCTGGGATAGCTTTCAAAGAAGCGTTTGCAGTATCTTCTGACCAGTGACCGAGAACAAATACAGAGTTGCCTGTCCAATCTTCGAGGATAGTATCAAATCTGTCAAGAGTTACAACGTCATAAACGTGATCGTCAAGTTCATATTTTGTGCCCACGTAATCGAGTGGATCAACAACTGCAGATGAACTTGAACCTGAGCTAGCGTCCGCAGCAGAAACGACTTTCATGTCGCTTGTAATGCTGATTGAAAACATCATTACAAATGCGAGAGCGATAGCAAACAGTTTAAATTTGCGTTTCATAAATTTTCCTCCTGTTTTATTTTTGGTAAAGACATTCTTTTTACCTAAACGGTTCCCCACACACATATTCGGCCCTCACATTCCTAAATGTATGCAAAAAAGACTCCTCACCCAGTAAATGTGGACAACATCCACACAATACTATTGTATTTAAAATTTTATCAAATTTTGCAACTTTGTCAATATGCTTTTTTGAACAATTTTTTCTTTTTTTGAACAATGTTATAAATTAGTTGATTTTTTAACTTGTTTTGACAATTTTTTAACATTGATTTTTGTTTTTAATCCTTTCTTTTTTGTTTGTTTTGGTATTGAC
>JAFVQA010000163.1 GCA_017505015.1 Clostridia bacterium | reverse complement strand
TTATCAATGCCGTTTTGTCAAAAAACCCAAAACTTATCAGCATTATGTGGATTGGTTTTAAAAACACTTTCATACTTGTCAAGGGGTTTGAAAAAGAAATTGAAAATTTAAACACGGTTCTTTCAGAGGCCAACCTGATATAATTTGCAAAAAAACGCAAAAAACCAGGTTGGTTTTTTGTTAGAGTGGGGGATTAGACAAAAAAAACAAAAGTGTATAGTACAAATTAAAAATTTACTCTTGACAAATGTCAAATAAAGGGGTATTATATTGGTGTCATAAAGCGTGGTATTGTCACGCCCTTATGATTGTAACTTACATAGACTTTATTACCAAGGTCGTTGAATCAGTTAAATAGGTTGCGATCGAGGTATAAAGAATATATTTTTGGAGGAACATTTATGTTCGCTAATGCTTTTACATGGCTCGGTCTTGTTATCTTGATCGTTATCGCGGCAAGTTACGTTCTCGTACACTTCCTCGGTAAAAAATTGAGCTTTGGTATGTGGATGCTTGGTGCATTGGTAGTTGGCCTTGTTGTTGGTGCTATCCTTCAACTTCTCTTCGGTTCAGCTTCTGCACACATGAACTTTGCGTTCGAAATCGCAAACATCATCAAAACAGCATATACTAACTTGCTCAAACTCATGGTTATGCCTTTGGTTATGGTTGCTATCATTACTGGTATCACAAAGGCTGGCCAAAAGAAAACTGACGGTGGCGAAGGCGTTCAAAACCTCGGTAAAGCAATGGGTCTCACAATCGGTACATTGCTCGTTACATGTGCTGCAGCAGTATTGCTCACAGTTATCGTAACATCTATCTTTGGTTTGTCTTCTGCTGGTCTCGCTCCACACGACAAAGGTGCTACTGCTACAACTTTGACACAAACTATCGCGTCAATCTTCAGTGCACAAAACATTCTTCAAACTTTGTCAGCTAACTCAGTATTGCCAATGATGTTCTTGGCTCTTATCTTCGCTATCATCCTTCTCAACATGAGAAAAGACGAAGATTACCAAGCTTCAGGCGTTAAAATCGAAGCTGCTATCGACTGCCTCTATGACTTCACAATGGGTCTTGTAGACATCGTTATCGGTCTCGCTCCATACGGCGTATTGGCTTACATCCTCAGCTTTGCTGCACAAACTTCATTTGCATCTTACTTGACACTCGGCGTATTCGTAATCTGCTCTTACGCTGCATTGATCGTAGTATTTGCAATGCACATCCTCATCGTATTCTTCTGCGGTGTTGGTCCTGCACGTTTCTTCAGAAACGCTTCTAAAGCCCTCATGATCGCGTTCTCAACTCGTTCATCAATGGCTACACTCCCAGTTACTATCCAATCTATGGAAAACATGGGTGTTGAATCTTCAATCGCTACATTTGCTGGTACATTCGGTACTTGTATCGGTCAAAACGGTTGCGGTGGCGTTTACCCAGCAATGCTCGCAACAATGGTATACGCTGCACAAGGCGTTAACCTCCTTCTCGCTCCAGACAAACTCATCATGCTCATCATCATCGTAACACTCTGTTCTGCTGGTATCGCCGGCGTAGGTGGCGGTGCTACAATGGCTGGTTTGATGGTATTCGGCGTTCTCGGTTTCGACGTTGGTCTTATCGGTATGCTCTTCTCAGTAGAAGCTCTCATCGATATGGGTCGTACATTCGTTAACGTATCAGACGGTATGGTAGCTGGTATCGTTGCTGCTAGATTCTCTGGCAACCTCGGTGCTGAAAAATCAGCTGAAGAAAAAGCAGCTGCATAAGTTTAATCCGTAGCTAATTATTGATTATTCTTAATTAAATTGTAATTATAGTGGCGTTCCAGCAAACGTTGGAGCGCCATTGTAATATAAATCAAAAATGAAAATTGACAAGTAAATATTATTATCAAGGAGAATACTGTAATGAAAGTAGAAATCTTTTATGACATCAGCTGCACTTGGTGCCGCGTTGCTAAGGCTAATTTGCACAAAGTAGTGGACGAACTCGTTGCTGCAGGAAAACTCAAAGAGGACGAAGTAGAATTCGTATTCCGTGGTTATGAACTTCACCCAGAAGTTTCTGTAGAAGGTGAAGATTATAAGGCAAAGAAAATTGCTGACGACGACACAGAAGATTGGGATCCTGCAAAAAACACTCCTATCCACCGTGCTGCAAAACGTGCTGGTCTCAACTTTGAGTTTGACCGTATCACAGTGTTGCCAAATACTGCAAAAGCACACCAATTGCTCTACCTTGTAAGAGATATCAAGCCTGAAGCTATCGAACCACTTCTTGGCGATATGCAACAAGCTTACTTCGAAGACAGTCTCAACGTAAACGATCTTGACGTTCTTTGTGCATTGGCTAAAAAATACGTTAACGACGTTTATCCGTTGAAACAGGCAGTTCTTGCTGGCGAAAAACTCGATGAACTTAAATACAGTACTGAAACTATTGGTGATGATAAATACGATTTGCAACTTTGCCCAATGCTCGTATTCGACGAAAAAGTTAAATTGGAAGGTATGATTTCTGCCATCCAAATCAAAAAAGCTCTTCTTGGCGAACTCGAAGTTAATTGTCCAAACGCAAAGTAAGCATTATTAACTAAATATTTTTAAAAGAGAAAGATACCTTTGCATTATAATTTTTACACTTTTCTCTTGTGCCAAAACAATTGAATGATAAAAATTGTAATGGACTGAATTTTCTTGCTTTTACATCAAATATTTAAAAATTTTGAGATTAAAGTTCCCTGTGGACTAAATCATAAAATATTTTTAAAGGAGACATTACTACTATGAAAATTGAAGTCTTTTATGATTCATTGTGCAGCTGGTGCCGTGTTGGCAAAGTAAACTTGCACAAAGCTATTGACAAACTTGTTGATGCAGGCAAAATCAAAGAAGAAGATCTCGAAATCATCTTCCGCGGTTACGTTATCTATCCTGACTACAAACCAGAAGGTGAAGATTACAAAGCAATCCAAATTGCTAACGATGATACTGCTGACTGGGATCCAGCTAAAAACACTCCAATTCACCGTTGGGCAAAACGTGCTGGTCTCAATTTTGAATTCGACAGAATCACTGTTAAACCAAACACTTTCAAATCTCACCAATTGCTTTACCTCGTAAGAGACATCAAACCAGAAGCGTTTGAACCACTCCTTAACGACATCCAACAAGCTTGGTTTGAAGACGGTTTGAATATCAGCGATATCGACGTTCTCTGCGCATTGGCTAAAAAATACGTTAACGATATTTATCCATTGAAAGAAAAAGTACTCGCTGGCGAAAAACTCGAAGAAGTTAAACGCGACACATATGAAATCGCAGAAGGCAAATACAAAATTGACCTTTGCCCAATGTTCGTATTTGACGAAACAGTTACTTTGGAAGGTATGATCCCACCAGCTGACTTTGAAAAAGCACTTCTTGGTCAACCTGTTGGTGTTCCAGTTTCTGAACGTAAATACGACGAATAAGGCGAAAACGCTTAATTCTTAGTTTAGAACCAATAAAAGGCTTGTTTAATACAAGCCTTTTTTATTGGATATACAACGAAGGATAATTATGGGTAATATAATATCAAAAGAGGGGTTTTCTCCCGTCACACTCGAAGATAAGCAATTGTTCGAAGATATTTTAAATTCTTGCGAACTTTATCAGGACCTTGCGGCAAGCGAATTTTCTTTTCAATCATTCTATTGCTGGGGTGCCTATGACAATCCTCTCAAATGCGTCATAGATGAGGGTATAGTCGTTTTTTATGAACATTCTTTTGGCAATGACAACGTGTTTTATGCACCAATTGTAAAAAAGCCGGAGTATCTTGTGCCAGTAATGATGAAAATTGTTACTTTCTGTCGCAAAAACGGCATAAAAGTGCATATGGAACGTCTTACTAACAACATGGCAGAACTTGCGCGCAAACATATTGATTGCCGTCAGTGCGAAGTTTTGGAAAGTCGCAGAGATTTCGAATATCTCTATGACCCAACAGAACTTATTAAACTTGAAGGTAAAAAATTTAAAAATAAACGCAATTTTGTTAATGGCTTTAAAGAAAGATATAATTACGAATTTTTGCCATATGACAAATCGATGAGGGAAGAATTGCTGGCTTTGGTCAGAGCATGGGGAAGCACTCACGACGAACTTGACGCACAAAACGAATATAAAGCGATAGAACGCTCTATCGATAACGTAGAAAATTTGGATTTGTTCTGTGACGTAATCAAAGTAGATGGCAAAATTATTGCCTTTGAAATTGGTTTTATCAATCCTGGCAACGTTGGTGTTGTGTTGTTTGAAAAAGCAAACATAGACTATCGTGGAAGTTATCAGGCAATATGCAATTTCTTTACAGAAAAACACTTTGCAAATTGCAAATACGTAAACAGACAGGAAGATCTTGGAATTCCAGGGCTTCGTAAAGCAAAAATGTCTTATAACCCTGTTGGTTTTGCAGAAAAATTTATCTATACCGACAAAAAAGACGTTATTGATGAAGCACACCATCTGGAAGAACAAGAAAATGAAGAACAGTCTTAAAATAAATAAAAACCTCCCGTATGGGAGGTTTTTTATTTGCATATATACTCGAAAAACAGTTTGTCGCCTTACAGACAAAAAAATAAAGCCCTCAAAAGAGGGCTTTTATTTTTTTATTAAATTATATCAGATAAGTCTTGCTTTTGCTACGCCGTCAATTGCTTCAAGAGTAGCTACAAGGCTTTCGTCTGCAACTTTGTCCAAATTGAACAATGCAGCAGAAGTTGCTTTGCCTTGTTTGCAGATTGAATCAACAACGCCAACACCAGCAGCAGCGATAGCGCCTTTAACAGCGTCGCATGGGCATTCTGTTGTGTTGAGCAATACAACAAGTCTTTGAGCACCGCCATCTGCCAAAGAAACGTCAGGATAGTTAACACTGTTTACGATGTTGCCTTTTTCTACAAATTCAACAAGTTCTTTACCAGCCATTACTGCACAGTTGTCTTCGGCTTCTGGAGTAGATGCGCCAAGGTGAGGGATAGGGATAATGCCATCGCAACCCAAAGCTTCGTCACTTGGGAAGTCAACAACGTATCTGTTAAGTTTGCCACTTGCAAGAGCGGCTTTAACGTCATCAATATTAACGAGTTCACCACGAGCAGCGTTTACGATGCTTGCGCCATCGTTGAGTTTTGCGATAGTTTCTGCATTGATGCAACCTCTTGTGTTGTCTTTAAGAGCAACGTGCAAAGAGAGATAGTCGCAACCAACGATAAGTTCTTCAAAACTGCCAACGAGTTTAACACGTGGGTCAAGTTCTGCTTTAATTTCTTCGCGAACTGTGCGGTTGTAAGCAACAACGTCCATACCAAGAGCTACGCATGCGTTAGCAACAAGACGACCGATAGCGCCAAGGCCATAGATACCAATCTTTTTGCCCAAAATTTCGCCACCAACAAATTTGCTCTTGCCTTTTTCTACAGCAGGACCAACGTCAGCGCCTTGACCTTTAAGGCTTTGTGCCCATTCGATACCAGGGATAACTTTTCTTCCGCAAAGGAGCAAGCTCAAAAGAACGAGTTCTTTAACAGCGTTTGCATTTGCACCAGGTGTGTTGAAAACAACGATACCTTGTTGACCATATTTGTCGCAAGGAATGTTGTTTACGCCTGCGCCGGCACGACCAACGCAGAGAACTGATTTGGCAGGTTCATATTCGTGCATTTTAAAGCTACGAACAAGAATGCCAACAGGAGCTTCTGATTCAGCAACCAATTTATATTTGTCGCCAAAAACTTTATCAATCAATGGACTGATAGGGTTCAATCTCAAAACTTCTTTCATAATTTCACCTATAATTTAACTAAAAGAGGACTTATTTGTTTTCAGCAGCAAATTTTTTCATGAATTCTACGAGCTTTTTAACGCCGTCGATAGGCATAGCGTTGTAGATACTTGCTCTCATACCACCAACGAGACGGTGACCTTTAAGAGTTACCAAACCGTTTGCAGCAGCTTCTTTAACGAATTTTGCGTTGAGTTCTTCGCTTGGAGAAACAAATGGAACATTCATCAATGAACGGTCTTCCTTAGCAACAGGAGCTTTATACCAGTCTTGGCTGTCAAGGAAGTCATAAAGGATAGCAGCTTTTTCTGCATTATATTTTGCCATTGCTTCTACGCCACCAATTTTTTTGATGTGACGGAAAACGAGCATAGCCATATAAGTTGAGAAGCATGGTGGAGTGTTGTACAAGCTGTGTTCTTTAGCTTGAGTGCTCCATTTAAGCATAGTTGGGCAATATGGCAATGTGTAGTCATTATCTACCAATTCTTTTTTAGCAATAACGATAGTAACGCCTGCAGGTGCAATGTTCTTTTGAGCACCAGCATAAATAACTGAATAGTCGTTTACGTTAACTGGTCTTGACAAAATGTCAGAAGACATATCACTTACAAGTGGAACACCTTTTGTATCAGGAACAAAATGATATTCTGTACCAAAAATTGTGTTGTTGTTTGTGATGTGAACGTATGCAGCATCAGCTCTTACGTCAATTTCTTTTGGGATGAAAGTGTAGTTAGCATCTTTGCTTGAAGAAGCGATATGCACATCAGCATATTTTTGAGCTTCTTTGCTTGCTTTGTTTGCAAAGTTACCTGTTACACAATAGTCAGCTTTGTTGTTTTTGCCAAGCAAATTGAGTGGAACAGCTTCAAATTGAGTTGAAGCACCACCTTGAACGAACATTACGTGATAGTCGTCAGAAATGCCCATAAGTTCACGCAAAAGTGCTTCTGCTTCGTCGTTGATTTCAGTATACACTTTAGAACGGTGGCTCATTTCACAAACGCTCATACCAGAACCGTTATAATCAAGGAATTCTGCTTGTGCTTGTTTCAATACTTCTTCTGGCAACATAGATGGACCAGCTGAGAAATTGTAAACTCTACTCATATAATCACCTCATATTTTAAGTCCCATTTGGACTTTTTTTTATTTTACAATACAGACAAACAAAAATCAATATAGATATTAAAAAAAAACGGCTATTTTTGCA
>JAFVQA010000162.1 GCA_017505015.1 Clostridia bacterium | reverse complement strand
GTAAGACGCAAAATATTGTCATAAGTGCGTTTTACAACGGCTTTGCGGTCTGTTTCTTTACCCATACTTGCAGGGTGAAAAACAACGCGGTTGCCACCCATTTTTTTAACTTTTTCTGCAGTGTTCAACACATACATAAAAGATTTTTCTATCATTTCATCACTTGGGTTGGCAAAATTTATGTAATATGGTGCGTGAGCAGAAACCGCAACGTCATATTCTGACATTTTTTCTCTTATTTTTTCTGCCTTTTCATCTGACATTTTTGTTCCTCTGCCAAATGAATATTCAAAAGCATCAAGTCCTTTGTCTGCAAGCCATTTTGCAGCCTGTTCTGTAGATTTGTTGCCATCGGCATAAAAACTTTCACTGTTACCACTTGGACCAAACCTTATTTTATACATTTTGCAACCTCTATATCGCAACTGATTTGTTCTTTAAGCTGTTGTGCGTCTGAAAACTTTTTGATTTCGCGAATATATTTTGAAAAATAAACGGTAATATCTTTGCCATAAAGATCACCTTTATAATCAATTATGTAAACTTCAATATTATCCACGTCGTCATCAAAAGTAGGCCTGTTTCCGACGTTGATAACGCATTTATAAACTGAGTTATCCACATTAACTTCGCCCGCATACACGCCAAGTTTTGGATAAAGTTTGTCTTGTGCAATTTTGATATTTGCAGTTGGATAAACTTGTTTTGAACCAACACCATGACCATGGCAAACTTTTCCTGTCATAAAATATCTGTGACCCAGGCACTGGTTTACTTTTACCATATCACCATCTATCAAAAACTCTTTAACAAGCGTTGCACTCGCTTTTTCGCCATCAAAGCCAACCATATCGACCATTGAAAACATAATATCATTTTCTTCGCAAAAATCTTTAAGCATTTTTACATTGCCAAATGACATTTTGCCAAAAGTATAGTCAAAACCACAAACAACGCCCACCACGTTTTTTTCTTTGAGCAACTGCAAAAATTGTTCTGCAGAAATGCTCATAAAATCAC
Source organism: Clostridia bacterium (assembly GCA_017505015.1). Classification (GTDB taxonomy): domain Bacteria; phylum Bacillota; class Clostridia; order Christensenellales; family CAG-314; genus Heteroclostridium. The sequence goes on along the minus strand of JAFVQA010000162.1, from coordinate 4,751 downwards.
GTGTGAACTCTGTGAAAAAAACTGCATCAACACCAAGTTTTTCAAGAATAACAAGTCTTTCTTCAAAAGTATTTATCAACTTATTTTTCTTTTTAAGCAAATTGCCAGGGTTGTTTGAAAATGTGAAAACACCACTCAGAGCCCCTGCTTTTTCTGCCATCAATTTTGCTGTCAACACTAATCTTTTATGGCCAATATGCAAACAATCGAAATAGCCTAATGCTAAAACGACTTTTTGTTGGTTGTTATCGTTAAAATCTGTCAGAAACATTATTTTAAATAAAACTCCAGATCAAGCAAATTGTTTTGGCTCTTTCCAACGCCAAACAATTCGTTATTACAATATATTGTGTGATAATTTTGTTTGTCAAAAGGCAATTTAACGCCATTTGACAACTGTCGGTAATATTTTGAGTCAAAATCAAAACGTGGCAAGTCTTTTATTGCAATTTCAATTGGTTGCAATGCCAGTTCTTTTTGTTCAAACAATTCGTCAATTGTTATGGCATCGTCAATGTCAAACAAACCACTTTTTATTCTTATCAACCCACTCATAAAACCACAAGTGCCAAGCATTTTTGCCATATCTCTTGCGATTGAACGAATATACGTACCAGATGAACAAACAATTTCAAACTCAAAAGTATTGTAATTGTATTGTCTTATATATTCTAAAGAAAAAATTTCTATTTCTTTTGTTTTTAATTCTACCGTTTCGCCTTTTCTTGCCAAAACGTATGCTCTTGTGCCATTTACACTTTTTGCAGAATACATTGGTGGCAACTGTTGTTGCTTGCCAATCATTTTTTGACACGCAAGTTTAACGTTATCAACATTTGGTATTACGTCAGACTTTTCAGAAATGACACCTTCACTATCCAAAGTGTCAGTTGACACACCAAAAGTAAAAAAAGCGTGATAGGTTTTTTCTTTAACCAACAATAAATTGAACAGTTTTGTTCCTTTGCCTACAGCAATGGGTAAAACACCCGTTGCAAGTGGATCAAGTGTGCCAAGATGCCCCACTTTTTTTGTGTTGAGTGCTTTTCTCACCTTAACTACCAAATCACTTGCAGTCAATCCTGCCGGTTTAATTAAATTTACAAATCCATTCATAACTCTAAAGAAATTGCTCTCACAATTTTGTCTACAACGTCTTCAAAAAAGCCAGAGACCATGCAACCAGATGCTTTTTTGTGGCCACCACCACCAAATTCACTGCAAATTTGGCTCACGTCAACATCACCACGACTGCGCATGCTTATTTTAAAGCTGTTTTCGTTATGCTGACAAATAGAAACGCCAACTTCTGTTCCTGCAATGTTAGTTGCATAGTCAATAAAGCCTTCTGTATCGCTTTGTTTAGCACCAGCTTCCTGAATATCGCTCAACAAAGTATAAATAAGGCTTACCTTGTTATCACAATATCTTCTTGTTCGTGAAATAACCTTGCCCAAAAGTTTTGTGCGTTCAAACGACGTGTTTTTATACAAAATAAAATTGAGTTCGGCAACATTTATTCCATATTCAATCAATTCACTTGCACATTCGAAAACGTGCTTGTCTGTGTTCGAATGTGAAAAATTGCCTGTATCTGTTGACATGCCTGTATATAAACACAATGCAATATCGTGAGTAAACTCAATTTTCATAAATTTAAGCAATTCAAAAACTATTTCGCAGGTGCTCGCATAAGAAGTGACGTAATTGAGGCCTGCAAACATATCGTTCGTGCCGTGATGATCGATATTAATAGTGTTATTTTTTTTGTTAAAATAAACAAAATTTTCACCTGTTCGAGCAAGCTCACCACAGTCTACAGCAATATACAAATCATATTTTTCTTGTGGTTCGAGCTTATATTGGTTTGCCTGTGGCAAAAAGAAAAACTTTTCGTTTATAGCAACGTCACAAAACGTATCGCATTGTTTGCCAATTGATTGCAAAGCTATTTTTAACGCCAAAACGCCCCCAATGGTGTCACCATCAGGGCGCGTATGCGAAAATATTGCTATTTTGTTTGATTTTTTAATTTTTTCAAAGATTTTTGAAAATATCATTTTTTGTTTATCTCACTTAAAATATCGTTGATTCGCTGGCTGTATTGCATTGACGTATCAATGATAAACTCAAACTTTGGTACCGTGCGAATGTGCATAGTTCTTGACAAAGTTTGTCTTACAAAACCAGCAGAATCTTTGATTGCCTGGAAAGTGCGTTCTGCCCTTTCTGGGTTTGTAGAAAAAATGCTGAGATATACCTTTGCTGTTTGCAATTCTTTATCAGTTTCTACTGACAAAATTGAAAACATTTCTGTAATACGGTCATCTTTTACTTTTTTTGTCAAAATTTCATAAATGCTTTTTTGAAATTCCGAATTGAGTTTTTCTGTTCTGGTTCCGCCCATAAAATCTCCAATAATTATTCTTCAATTTGTTCTACAAGATATGCCTCAAACACGTCGCCAACTTTAATGTCGTTGTAGTTTTTGATTGATACACCACATTCAAAGCCTTGAGCAACTTCTTTAACGTCGTCTTTGAAGCGTTTGAGAGCAAGCAATTCGCCGTCGTATACGATAACGTTGTCACGATATACTCTGACTTTGCATTGTCTTGTAATTTTGCCTTGTGTAACGTAACTGCCGGCAACTGCACCAACACCAGTAATTTTAAATACTTCACGAACCTCAACCTGACCCATGATAGTATCTCTGTATTTTGGTGCAAGCATACCTTTCATTGCGCTTGTTATATCATCTACCATATCGTAGATGATGTTATAAAGTCTGATATCAACTTGTTCTCTTTCTGCAGCAGCCCTTGCCTGAGCATCAGCACGAACGTTAAAGCCGATAACGATTGCACCAGATGCTTTTGCAAGCATAACGTCTGTTTCGTTGATAGCACCTACGCCACCATGGATAGGGCTGATTTTAACTTCGTCATTAGAAATCTTTTCAACTGTGCCTTTGATAGCTTCCAAAGAGCCTTGAACGTCTGCTTTGATAATGAGATTGAGTGTTTTAAGCTGACCTTCGCTGATTTTGCCGAACAAGTCGTCCAAAGAAACTTTAGAAGACGCATTAAGTCTGTCGTTTCTTTCTTTATCTTTACGTTCGTCAGCAACTTGTTTTGCAAGTTTTTCGTCAACAGCGTTTACAATATCACCAGCGTTTGGAACTTCTGACAAGCCCAAAACTTCAACTGGAATTGATGGACCAGCAGTGCGAACACTCTTGTTTTTATCATTGAACATTGCACGGATTTTACCAATTGCAGTGCCGGCAACAATATAATCACCAACGTGAAGTGTACCGTTTTGAACAAGGATTGTAGCAACAGGACCACGACCTTTGTCAAGTTTAGCTTCTACGATAGTACCTTTTGCTGCTTTGTCAGGGTTTGCTTTGAGTTCGCTCATTTCTGCAACCAACAAAACTGCTTCGAGCAATTTATCAATGTTCATACCTGCTTTTGCAGATACTGGAACAAAGATAGAATCGCCACCCCATTCTTCTGGCAAAATGCCGTGTTCTGTAAGTTGTTGTTTAACCCTGTCTGGATTTGCTTCATTTTTATCCATTTTGTTAACTGCAACAATAATTGGAACACCAGCTGCTTTTGCGTGGTTGAGTGCCTCAATAGTTTGTGGCATTACGCCGTCATCTGCCGCAACAACAAGGATAGCAACGTCTGTCATTTGAGCACCACGAGCACGCATTGCAGTAAACGCTGCGTGACCAGGTGTATCGATAAAGGTAATTGGTTCGCCTTTTGCTTCTACCGTATAAGCACCAATATGTTGAGTGATACCACCAGCCTCGCCAGAAGTAACGCTTGTTTTACGGATAGCATCGAGCAAAGAAGTTTTACCATGGTCTACGTGACCAAGAACGGTTACGATTGGTGGACGTTTTTGGTCATCAACCAAAGTGCTGTCTGCTTGTTCAAAACTTTCCATCATAAGTTCTTCGGCAGACTTATCAAGCTCGAGAGAAAGTTCTACACCAAAGTTAGAAGCAATATATGCTGCATAGTCGAAATCAACGCTGTCGTTGATTGTCTTCATGATGCCTTCTTTGAAAAGTTGTTTGATAATTTCGGCAGCGGTAACACCGATTTTTTCACTCAATACTTTAATTTGAACTTCTTGAGTGTTGATAACTGCTTTTTCAATCTTGATAGCTTCTTTCTTTGTTTCTTGTTTTTTAACTTTGAGTTTTCTTGTTACAAACTCTTCGTCATAATCATTTGCGTTACCCTGATTGATATAGCCTTTTTTGAGCAAGTCTTTTTTAGACATTTGCTTTTTAGAATCAGATCTTTCTGGAGTTTTGTTTTTGTTGCCAAAGTTTTTGCCCTGTGGTTCTTTTGGAATAACAGGCAAATCGCCTGCAAAAGTTTTTGGTTTTTGTGCAGGTTTTGGTGTATTTATTTTATTGTCGTCCTTATCTTTGTCGTTGAAGTTGCGATTTTTGTCAAATTGTGGGCGTGGTCTGTTTGGATCAAACGGTTTGCGTTGACCTTGACCCTGACCTTGTTGTCGTCCACCCTGACCGTTGTTAAAGCCACCACGTTGTTGACCGCGTTGTTGCTGTTGACCTTGTGGTTGTGCTGGTTTTGGTGGGAAACGATCTGTAATAAATTTTCTTACGATTTTATTACCTTTGTCATCAATAAAGATTTTTTGATCTTTAGGTTGTTGATCAATCAATGGTTTTACGTAAGTAATTTCGATATTTACACCTT
>JAFVQA010000161.1 GCA_017505015.1 Clostridia bacterium | reverse complement strand
TGGCAAAGATAGTATAAAATAATATAGGTATGTAAAATGTTTTTCTGTAATTATGTAGAAAGCATTTAAAATATAAAACCAAATTAGTAGGAATCATGGTAGATAAACTGTGCTTTTTGTTTCTCCAAAGTGGTGTTGACATGGTATTGACTGTCGTTTTGACAGTTGTGGGCCTTGCACTTGGTTGCATGGCTGGTTATTTTATAAAGCATGTTATTGTTAAAAATAAGATAGGCAATGCAAATAATGTCGCTCAAACTATTATAGAAGAAGCAAAACTTGAAGCAAAAACATTAAAGAAAGAAGCTATTATCGAGGCAAAAGAAGAAGTTTTAAAACTCAAAACTGAATCTGAAAAAGAAATTAAAGAAAAACGCAATGAAATTCAAAAACAAGAAGTGCGTTTGATTCAAAAGGAAGAAAATCTTGAGAAAAAGAGTGATTCGCTCGACAAAAAACACGAAGCACTCGAGCAACAACAAAAAGCTCTTAAATCACAACAAGAGCAGGTTGCAAAAAAACAAGCGGAACTTGACAAAGCAAGTGATAAAGTTGTTCAAGAACTTGAAAAAGTGTCTGCAATGACAAAAGAAGAAGCAAAACAACTTTTGATCGATACTATCACTGCAGAAGCACGCAAAGATGCTGCTGTTATCGTAAGGGAAATAGAAGCTGATGCAAAAGAAAATGGTGAAAAGAAAGCCAGAGAAATCATCAGCACTGTAATTCAAAGATGTGCAGCAGAACAAGTTTCTGAAATGACAGTAACAACAATTCCTTTGCCAAACGATGATATGAAAGGTCGTATTATTGGTCGCGAAGGCAGAAATATTCGTGCATTGGAAAATGCAACAGGTATTGATATTATTATTGATGATACTCCAGAAGTTGTTATTGCATCTGGTTTTGACCCTGTAAGACGTCATGTTGCATCTAAAGCAATTGAAAAACTTATTACTGACGGTCGAATTCATCCAGCTCGCATCGAAGAAACTGTAGAAAAGGTGAGAAAAGAAGTTGACCAAACCATAAAAGAAGCTGGTGAAGCTGCTATTTTTGACGTTGGTTTGTTTGGTGTTCACCCAGAACTTGTAAAAACTTTGGGCAGACTTAAATTCCGTACAAGCTATGGTCAAAACGTTTTGAATCATTCTATCGAAGTTGCTCACATTGCAGGAATGTTGGCTGCAGAACTTGGTGTTGATGTTACTTTGGCAAAACGTGCAGGTTTGTTGCACGATATCGGCAAAGCAATTGACCACGAAGTTGAAGGCACTCACATTGAAATTGGTGCAGATCTTGCTAAAAAATATAAAGAAAGCAAAGACGTTGTAAATGCAATTATGGCTCACCATGGCGACGTGGAACCAAATACGGTAGAGGCGGTTCTTGTTGCTGCAGCAGATGCAATTTCTGGTGCAAGACCTGGCGCAAGACGCGAAACTATCGAAGCATACGTAAAACGTCTTGAAAAACTTGAAGAAATCTGCAATTCGTTTAATGGAGTTTCAAAAACGTTTGCCGTTCAGGCTGGCAGAGAAATTCGCGTTATCGTAAAACCAGAAGTGGTAAACGATGCATCTACAATTTTGTTGGCAAAAGATATTGCTAAAAAGATTGAAAGCGAAATGGAATATCCTGGTCAAATCAAAGTTAACGTTATCCGCGAAACTCGCAGTGTTGAATTTGCAAAATAACAAATTTTAAATTAAAAGCCACTCAAACGAGTGGCTTTTTTTGTTCCTGTCTATTTATTTAAAAACCTTGTCAAAAGATGCTTTTAAGATTATAATTCTATAAGAAAGAGGAAGAGTTGCTTTAATTTTTGCGTATTTTAATAAAAAAACACTTTGCATTTTGCAAGACTTTGAGTAAATAGTGACGCGTTCGTAAGGGGCGAAGCGACGGAAAGCGGGAACGAAGTGGAGCGTCACACGCAACCTTGCGATAATAGCTGTTGACAAAGTGTTTTTATGGACTTGAAATTTTAGGCAGCGGCGGTCAATGCACTGTAAGTACCTTTGAAGATACTGCTGACGGAGTTCTCATAAGTTACGGTAGTACCGTCAAT
>JAFVQA010000022.1 GCA_017505015.1 Clostridia bacterium | reverse complement strand
TTTTTGTTGCACGTTTTTAGCATCTTCTACAACGTTGCCGTTCATATCTGTCATGCTTTCTACAACAAATTCTTTACCAAAACTTTCGTCTGTTGACAAAATTTGCAAAGTGTCGCCAATTTTAAAGCGATTGCGTTGTTCTACAACTATATATTCGCCGTCACAATCAACGACAGATGCAATAAACACACCTATTTGTTTTGGTTTTGAAGTTTCATAACATTGTCTGTCATAATCGCCAAAATAGAAACCTGTTGTATATTGACGGTGACTTGTAAGTTCAAGTTCTCTCAACAAAACTGGGTCTATTTTATAATTGCCTTTATCGGCATAATAGCTGTCTATTGCTCTGCGATAGGCGTTGACAACAGTTGCAACGTAAAAAGGCGATTTCATTCTGCCCTCTATTTTAAGGCTGTCAATCCCTGCTTCGATAAGTTTGTCGATATGTTCAAGCAAATTCATATCTTTTGAGTTGAGAAAATAGGTGCCACGATTGTCTTCGCCAACCGTCAACACTTCGTTTGGTCGATTTACTTCGTTTATTTGATATTCCCATCTGCAAGCCTGAACACATTCACCTCTGTTGCCATCTCTGTTTGTAAGATAGTTTGAAAGCAAGCATCTGCCACTCATAGAAATACACATTGCACCATGCACGAATGCTTCGATATCAACTGTGCCCTGTGTTTCAGTCGCAATTTCTTTTATTTCATCCAGACTGAGCTCTCTTGCCAAAACAACTCTTTCTGCACCAAGTTTTGACCAGAATTTTACTGTGCCAACGTTTGTTGAGTTTGCTTGTGTAGAAATGTGAACAGGCAACTCAGGTTCGGTTTCTCGAACAAGTGCAAAAATGCCAGGGTCACTAACCAAAACGGCATCTACATTTGCATTTTTGAGAGAAGTTATATATTCTGGCAATTTTTTAAGGTCGTCATTTTTGCCATAGATATTAACAGTTATATACACTTTTTTTCCGAGTTTATGGGCATAATCTGCACAAAAAGCAATTTCGTCAATCGTAAAGTTGCCCGAAAAAGCTCGCAAACCAAACTCTTTGCCAGCCATATAAACTGCATCCGCACCAAAGTGTATTGCTGTAAAAAACTTTTCCATATTGCCTGCAGGTGCAAGCAATTCTACTTTTCTTCCGTTCATTTTTTCACCGATAATGCGACACCGTCGCCAATTTCTAATATAACAGATTCAAAATCGTCATCTGCCATAAGTTGATCTAAAAACATATTGAGGTGAGTTGATATGCCAAATGCCCTGTGTTTGCGTGTAAGTCTTGGCAAACCTTCTACAAAGCCATGAAACAACACGTTGTCACTCATGAGAATGCCGTCTTTTTTCAACATACTTTTAAGATATGGCAAAAAGTCGACGTATTGTCTTTTTGGACCATCTAAAAAGATAAAATCATATTCACCTGTCATTTTGTGCACAATTTCTCTTGCATCACCTTTAAACAGTGTAACTCTGTCGCCAACCCCGTTATTTTTAAAGTTTTGCGTTGCAAGTTCTATCATTTGTTCATCCATTTCTATCGTATACAAACGACTTTGTGGCGAACACAACAACATCAGTGAGCCCGAATATCCTATTGCAGTGCCAATTTCTAATATTTTTGCAGGTTTTTTGATGCGAATCATTGTTTTTAACAATTGTTCGCTGTCTGCAAGCATAATTGGAACACCATGCTTTTCGGCAAAGGCTCTCATTTGCACAAAATTTTCATCTGCTGGTTTGAGGTCGTATAACCTTTTAAAAAAATCTTTCATTTGTCAGTTTTCATAAATAATTGGCAAAACCATAGGTCTGCGTTTTATACGCCTTGCAAGATATCCTCTCACTGCTTTTACTATAGCTACTTTTGCCTGATTGAGCGAAAAGCTCTTGAAATCTATATTTTTTAATACGTTTGTAACTACTGCACGCAATTCTTCTATAAGAGCAAAATTTGTTTCATCGCCCGTATAAATAAAGCCACGGCTAATAATTTCAGGCCCGTGAACAACCTGACCAACTGTTCGGTCAAGGCCAAGGACAATAAGCAAAATGCCTTCTTCTGAAAGTTCAAGTCTGTCACGCAAAACCATGTTGCCAACATCACCGACACCAAGGCCGTCTACAAGCACTTCGCCACTTTTTACATCTGCACCTTTGCTTATTTTGTGTGGAGTGACGTTTATTACGTTGCCTATATCAGGAACAATAACGTTATCATAATCCATACCAAGTGTAAAGGCGAGGTCTGCATGTTGTTTAAGGTGGCGATATTCGCCGTGAACAGGAATGAAAAACTTTGGTTTTAACAAAGTGTGAATAAGCTTGAGTTCTTCACGACAGGCGTGACCAGAAACATGAATTGCAGCTATTTTGTCATAAATAACCTGCGCGCCAAGACGATAAAGATTGTTTATTACCGTATAAACGTCTTTTTCGTTGCCTGGAATTGGTGAACCCGAAATAATGATTGTGTCGTTTGAACCAATTTTTACCTTGCTGAAACCACCTATTGACATTCTTGTGAGCGCACTCATTGGTTCGCCCTGTGTTCCTGTTGACAAAATGAGCAGATTTCTGTCTGCAACTTCGCTAATTTTGTCTATATCTATAAGTATTTTTTCACTGTAATTTATAGCACCGACTTTTTTTGCAATTTCGATATTGTTGAGCATACTTCTGCCACTTATTGCAACTTTTCGTCTATATTTTGTGGCAATATCGAAAATTTCCTGCAATCTGTCTACGTTTGATGCAAAAGTTGCAAGGATAATCCTTCTGTCTTGTGCTTCGAGAAAAATTTTATCCAACGCCTGAGCAACAACCGTTTCGCTCATTGTATAGCCTTCTCTCTCAACGTTTGTAGATTCGCTCAAAAGCAACAAAACACCTTTTCTTCCAATTTCGGCAATGCGGTTGAGGTCCATAATTTCGCCACCCAAAGGTGTATAGTCAATTTTGAAATCGCCCGTCACAAAAACAATGCCCATTGGCGTTGTTATTGAAACGGCTACACTGCCAGCAACAGAATGGCTAACGTGAACGAATTCACACATAAATTTGCCAAGTTTTACTACCGATTTGTTAGAAATTGGTATAAGTTCGGCATCTTTAACATCACGTTCAAGCAACTTGTGTTCTACCATGCCAAGAGTAAGTCTTGTGCCGTATACAGGAATTTTAAACTCTTGCAACAAATATGGAACTGCACCAATATGATCTTCGTGACCGTGAGTAAGAATGAGTGCTTTTATTTTTTCTTTATTTTGTCTGAGATAAGTGAAATCTGGAATAACAAGATCTACCCCTGGCATATCTGCTGTTGGAAAAGCAAGACCTGCATCGACAATGATAATTTCATCGTCATATTCAAAGGCAGTCATGTTTTTGCCAATTTCACCTACACCACCCAAAAAAACCACTTTAAGGTTTTTTGTTTTTTTCATGTATCTCCTTTTTTATATTATATTTTGTCTTTTCGCGACTTATCACGCAGAGCGCTTTAAAAGACTTTTTATATCTTTGGCAACATAATGCCAATACTATCCATTTTATTGCTTTAAGTATACCCCAAAGTATCAAAAAAAACAACTTTTTATATCGGTGATATTTGCTATTATTTTG
>JAFVQA010000160.1 GCA_017505015.1 Clostridia bacterium | reverse complement strand
TGAGTTTGCCTCACGCAAAATGTCAAACAGCAAAATGACAACAATCATTTCTATAAGTGGTGTAAAAGGTATGCCCTGTGTTGCAGAAACAATCGTTATCAAAAACTTGCTTGGCAACATTTGATAATGAAAAACCTGCATTGCAACGTAAACGGCAGGCAACAACACTGCAATGACCATTGCAATAATGCGAAGCACTCTTGCCGCAGTTGCCATTTGTGGCATATAGTAATAATAGTCGTCAGGGCTTTGCACGTCTTCTATAAACATATATGGCAAGGTGAGCACCATTGGGCTTCCATCAACGATAATTGCCACACGCCCCTCTAACAGTTTTGAACACACCACGTCAGGTTTTTCGATACTGCCCACCATGCGAAACAAATTTGTTTTGTCAGGGTCGAGATAACTTGCAATATAACTGCTGTCTATAACACCGTCTATCTCAATTTCTTTTATTTTTTGTTCTATTTGCTCAACCACCCTGTCGTTTGCAACACCGTCAAGCCAGCACAAAGATACTATGGTGTTTGTTTTGTCACCCACCGTAAGATAGCTTGTTTTAAAGTCGCTTGTTTTCAGCCTTTTTCTCAACAGCATTACGTTTGTTTTGACGTTTTCGTTAAACCCCTCTCTCGGTCCTTTTGTGACCCTGTTTGTAGGAGGTTCTATAATAGCACGATATTCTATCCCCTTTGTGTCAACTGCAATCGCCCTTTCATCACCATCGAAAAACAACAACGTTTTGCCATCTAAAAACTCTTGCTTGGCAGTTTGCAAATCGCACACTTCGCTACACTCTGCACCAAACAAAATAGCTTGCATGCAGTTGTTAAAAGTAGGTTTTTTGCCAAGACTTAAAATTGGTTTTGACACGTATTGAGCAATTTTGTCACTGCTTGACATGCCGTCAAGAAAGCAGATATCCACAATCTTTCCTTCAACACGCAGTTGCCTTGTTTTAAGGTCGGCAAACCCACTGAATTCTTTAAAAAACTGATATTTTAACATAGTTGTAGTTTGTGAAATGACAAAAAAATAATACGCACTAAAAAATGCGTATTGACAACAAACACTCTTTACACTAAACTTTAATTAGTTATAAAAAAGGGAAAAAATATGTATCAATTAAAAAACAGCTGGGACAAAGTTTTGGGCAACGAATTTGAAAAACCCTATTTTTTAGAACTTTGTGCATTTTTGAAAAAAGAATATGCCGAACGCACCATATACCCACCAAAACAACGTGTGTTCAGTGCACTTAAAACAACCGAGTTTGACGACGTAAAGGTGGTTATTCTGGGGCAAGACCCTTATCACGGCGAAGGTCAGGCACACGGCCTTGCTTTTTCTGTTCAACCGGGGGTTCAGCCACCACCAAGCCTTGTTAACATGTTTAAAGAAATAAATGCAGAATACGGCACAAAACTTGGCAAAAGCGGTTGTTTGCTTAGCTGGGCAAAACAAGGCGTGCTTTTGCTTAACACGGCACTGACAGTGCGCGCAGGGCAGGCAAACAGCCACAAAGGCATGGGGTGGGAAACTTTTACAGACGCTGTGATAAAAGCGCTCAACCAAAAACAAACCCCTGTTGTTTTTATGCTCTGGGGCGCAAATGCACGCAGCAAAAAGAAGCTGATAACAAACGAAAATCACCTTGTGCTCGAAACAGTTCACCCAAGCCCACTTTCTGCATACGGTGGCTTTTTTGGCTGCAACCACTTTAAAAAAGCAAACGAATTTTTGCAAAAATTCACGACACCGATAGACTGGTCAAGCGTGGAGAGTTTTGAATAAAAACAAAGGCTCGGTTTTAACCGAGCCTTTTATATTTGTCAACATATTTTGTTTTTGATTTGTTATACAAAAACTATAACAAGCCTGTTTTTTTGAGTTTACTCTGCAAAAAGTAGGCATAACCAAATTTTGTATTTTAACAAAACTTTATACTGAGCCTACTGTTGGACACTTTTGAAGTGTCATTTGAGGAGTTCTTTTGCTTTGGCAACGATGTCAGATACTGTCATGCCATATCTTTCTTTAAGTTGTGGAAGTTTGCCAACTTCGCCAAACTGGTCCTGAATGCCGATAACGTCTGCTTTTGTTGGGCATTCTTTTGCCAAAACTTCGCAAACGGCAGAATACAAACCACCGTATACGTTGTGGTTTTCTACAACCAAAACGCGTTTTGTTTTCTTTGCAGATTTTACGATAGCTTCTTTATCGATTGGCTTGATTGTGTGAATGTTGATAACTTCAACAGACACGCCTTCTTTTGCCAAAATGTTTTTAGCTTCGATAGCATCTGCAGTGCAAAGGCCAGAAACGAAAATAGTAAGGTCTTTGCCATCACAGATTTTGTCTGCCTTGAACAAATTGAATTTATATTTTGGGTCTGTAAAAATTTCCGGTGTTTCTTTGCGGAACATGCGGATATAGCATGGTTTATCGCATTTTACGATTTGTGGCATGGCTTGTTTAAGTTGATGAATATCAACAGGTTCAAAAATAACCATGTCAGGAATTGCACGGAAAATAGCGATATCTTCAAAACTCATGTGAGTGCCACCGTTGAGTTCTGCTGCAATACCAGGGTCTGTGCCAACGATTTTTACGTTTTGCATACCATATGCGATAGATACTGCAACCTGGTCGCAAATACGGCGTGATGCAAAAGGTGTAAAACTTGTAATGAAAGGAATATAGCCATAAGCAGAAAGACCTGCCGCTACGCTTGCCATATTTTGTTCTGCAATGCCAACGTCAAAGGCACGGTTAGGAAAAACTTCGCGAAGTTTCATTGTGCCACTTGCTTTTGCAAGGTCTGCGTCGATAAGGCAGATTTTTTTATTTTTGTGCATCAGTTGTTCGAGTTCTGCTGCAAAAACTTTTCTCATTTCCATAAAATCCACCTCACTTCAATTCTTCCAATGCAAGTTGCAATTGTTCCTGGCTGATGTTTGTGCTGTGGTTAGAAACACCCATAGCTTCGATAAAACTTACGCCCTTGCCCTTTATTGTGTCAAGAATGATTGCAGTAGGTTTGCTCTTGCATTTTTTTGCTTTTTCTATAGCCTGATCGATAGCATCGTGGTCGTGACCGTCAATACGAATTGCATTAAAACCAAACGCTTTCATTTTCTTTTCATAGTCTTCCATTTTAATGACGTTTTCTGTAGTGTCGTCAATTTGCATTTTGTTGTTGTCTATAAAAAGAGTAAAGTTGTTGAGTTTCTTTTGTGCGGCAAGCATAATAGCTTCCCAAACCTGACCCTCTTGACTTTCGCCGTCACCAACGATGCAATAAATGCGTGCCTTGTCGCGAGAGAGTTTTGAGCCGATAGCCATACCAACTGCGCAAGAAATGCCCTGACCGAGTGAACCTGTTGTCATATCTACGCCAGGTGTAAGTTGTGCGTTGCAGTGGCTTGGCAATTTTGTGCCGATTTTGTTAAGAGTTTTGAGTTCTTCTTTAGGGAAATAACCAAAACTTGCAAGTGTTGCATACCAAGCAGGGCCAGCGTGACCTTTTGACAAAACAAGTCTGTCACGACCTTTCATTTGTGGGTTTTGTGGGTCAACGTTCATATGCTTTGTATAAAGCACAGACAACACGTCGGCAATTGACAAGCAACCGCCAATGTGACCAACACCAATTGATGCAATACACTCGAAAGTAAGGCGTCTTATTTCCTTGCTTCTTTCAATACAATCCATGTTGACTCCTTTGTAAAACGGGAATTTGGCGCAAAATGCACCATTTATACTAAAAAAGTATACCACAAAACAACAGTTAACACAATACTAAACACGCCCAAATTTTCGTTAAAAAATTGATTTGTGCTTATTTTGATTTTGATATTGACAACGGGTTTTTGCAAGGGTATAATTTATAAATAATAAACGTGGTATTTGCAGATTTTTCTGCCAGTTTGCACAAATATTTGTGCAAACTACACGAAATTCAGATAAAAAGGAGATAACTCTTATGGACATGGTAGCTCAACAAAAACTTGACGCATTGAAAAACGTTGTTGCCAACACTCCACTTGCAAAAATCAACCTTAAATACAAAGGTAAAGAAACTTGCGTTTATGCTAAGCTTGAATATTTTAACTTTTCAGGCAGCATTAAAGACAGAATGGCATACTACATCCTTCGCAATGCATATGAAAAAGGCGACATTAAACCTGGTGACGAAATAAGCGAAGCAACAAGCGGTAACACAGGTATTGCATTTTCTGCACAAGGTGCTTTCCTCGGCCATAAAGTAAACATCTTTATGCCAGAATGGATGAGCATCGAACGCATCAACCTCATCAAATCACTTGGCGCAAACATCATTCTCGTTTCACACGAACAAGGTGGCTTTACTGGTTCTGTTGCAATGGCAAAACAATATGCAATTGACCACAACGGCTTCCTTCCTGGTCAATTTGAAAACGAAGCTAACGTAATGGCTCACTATACAACAACTGGCCCAGAAATTTGGGAACAAATGGCTAAATTTGGCGTTGTTCCTGATGCATTTACTGCCGGCGTTGGTACTGGTGGAACAATGATGGGTACTGGCAGATATCTCAAGAGCCAAAACCCAGACATCAAACTTTACCCTATGGAACCTGCAAGTTGCTCAACACTCCTTAACGGCATGGTTGGTCCACACCGTATCCAAGGTATCGGCGACGAATTTGTTCCTCCTATCGTAAAACTCGAAGAACTTGACGATATCATCGAAATCGATGACGGCGATGCAATCATCATGGCTCAAAAAATTGCAAAAGTTTTGGGCATGGGCGTTGGTATTTCTTCTGGTGCAAACTTGTTGTCTGCTCTTTACGTTCAAGAAAAATTCGGCAAAAAGAACGTTGTTACTGTTTTTGCTGACGACAACAAAAAATATCTTTCAACTGACTACAGCAAAGTTGAACCTGTTAAAGAAGGTTTCATCTCTAGCGATGTAGAAGTAATCAGCTTTGAAGCTGTTAGATAACTCAACAAAAAAATTAAAGACGGTCGTTTGACCGTCTTTTTTTTATTGGTCATTTTTTGCAAAAACAACACTTTTTTTTATATTTGGTCTTGAAAATAAATTTGTTGGTGGTATAATATTTGTAATGATTGGAATTGTTGGCTGTTTGTGTGCCAACCACGGAGGGAACTATATGAAATTTGACGACACTATCATCACCATAAGCAGAGAATATGGCAGTGGTGGCCGTATTATTGGCCAAAAACTCGCAGAAGAATTAGGCATCCCTTTTTATGACAACGAGCTCATTAAACTGGCTGCCGAACAAACTGGCATGAGCGAAGAGTTTTTGAAAAGCACCGAAGAAAGAGCAAACCACGGTTTGAGATTTAGCCTTTCTTATCTTGGCAATTTGAGCTATACAATGCCACTCAACGACAAAGTGTTTATTGCACAGTCACAAATTATAAAAGACCTTGCAGACAAAGGCCCTTGCGTAATCGTTGGCAGATGTGCAGACTATATCCTTAAAGATTACAAACACTGCATACACGTGTTTATCCACGCAAACATTGACTATCGCATGTATCGTGCATTAAAGCACTATGACTTCCCTAAACAGAAGAACGATGCAAAAACAAAAGAAATGATACTCAAGGTAGACAAACAACGCGAAACTTATTACAACTACTACACAGACCAGGCCTGGGGCAGAGCAGACAACTATCACATCAGTTTGGATAGTAGCCAACTCCACATTCAAGGCACTGTTGACGTTTTGAAAAAATACGTTGAAAAGTTTGAAGAAAAGCGTGAAACCCTTGACCAATATGAATAACAACTAAACAATAAAAAAGACGGATTGAAAAATCCGTCTTTTTTTAAGCAAATATTTTTTAGGATTCTTTTTACAACACATTAAAAGCCTTCTCCTTTTGACC
>JAFVQA010000159.1 GCA_017505015.1 Clostridia bacterium | reverse complement strand
TTTTTAGAAAGTTGCTGTAAATTTTTGCATTTGCGTTAAGTTTATCTTTCTCTTCTTTGGCACGTTCTGCAAACAACTCTTGTGCTTGATTTTCAACTTGTTTTTTTATGGTCTTTGTTGGCCACACTTTCATAGAAAAGTTTGCAATTTCGTCAAAATTGAGAGACAGCGGTTTGTTTTTTGAAACATACAAGTTGTTGCTGGTTTCGCTGAAATAATTTACCAGACATTCTATACCAAGTTTTTTTGCCTCTGCCGCAAGACTGTCGCACCTTTGCTTTATATTCTGAAACTCATCAGCTGCCACAGTGTTGAACTGTATTAAAAAAAAGTTTTGACCATTTTCGTCAAACTGATATTGCTTTTTGTGTTTTTCAACCCAACAGTCAAAATTGTGTTTGCCAACTTTAAACGAATAAATCTTTTTTACAAGATTTTTAAGCCCATCGTCACGGCGTCTTTTTCCAAAAATGTCTACAAGGCCCAAAAAGTCTTCGTCATTTTCTAGATAAAGCTCTTCAAAAAGATCGTCAAGAACCTTGTCATATGCAATCTTCCACTCTGTATCTGTCAAAATTTTATAGGCAGGGTCAACTTCGGCCTCGACAAAATATCTTCGAATAAGGGCAGAGCAAAAGCTGTGTACTGTCGAAATGTTGCACGTGTCTATCTGCCCAAGCTGAGCCAATATTTTTGCATCGTTGCTTTGCGAAAGATTTTTTGCAAGGCGGTTTTTCATTTCATATGCTGCCATTTCTGTAAAAGTAACCACAAGCAACTCTTTAAGTGTCGCCTGACCACTTGTGATCAAACCAGAAATTTTTTCTATCATCACGGTTGTTTTGCCCGTGCCGGCACTGGCAGAAACCAATATGTTTTTATCTTTGCACTCCAACACTATCCGTTGGCTTTTTGATGGTTCAAAACTCATTTTTTTGTCACCTTTGCCAAAATTTCAAAAGTAATGTTTTTTACCTTGTCTTCTTGTCCGCCAAGGTCTTTATAGTTGCAGGCTGAAAGATAGTCGCAACGACTGCACTCACCGTCATATGGATGTTGCTCAACAAGGCCGTTGACCATTTCTTTTACGGCGTTTTGCAACATTTGCTGAGTATAGTCAAGGCACAACTGCAACTGTTCTTTCGTTATGCCGTGCTGAACACCCAGTCTTGGCTCTTCTTTTGCACTTCCTTTAGTTAGCGCTGCTCCAAACAACCTGCTTTTTTCGCCTGCTTTTGCCATTGAATCAAGTTGGGTTATCGTTTCAAAATCGTTTTGCACACGACCAACGTAACTAAACCGGTCACTATCATCATTAAAGTCGTTGTTTATCGGCATATAGAAAAAGCCTGCACATTGTTTGCCCAAGCATTGCAAACATGCCTGAACGTAGGTGAGAAGTTGCAGTTTTTTGCCCGCAAACAACTCGTTGTTGCTGAAAGATGCTTTGCCCGTTTTATAGTCTATAATAACAAACTTGTCGCCACAGGTATCTATACGGTCAATTTTGCCGTTGAGCAAAATTTCGTGACCATCTGCCACGATTTTAACCGGTGGCCAGCTGTCTTCATCGTCAAAGCCAAACTTCTGCTCTGCCTCTAACGGTTTGAAAGCAGAATTTTGCATCTGGTTGAAAATTGCACTGCAGGCAGACAATGCTTCTTTTTTTATTCTTGTTACTGTGTGAGCAAGTTTAGGATGATTTAACAAATAGTTATACTTTTGCTCTTTAAGAACACTTTCAACAAGGTTTTTAACAAAAGTTTCAAAGCAAAAATCAACGCCTGTATTTATTGTTTTTTTTACGTATATTTGTTTTACAAAATTTTCGAGCACGTCATGCAAAATAACGCCCGTGTCTACACTTTTGAGTTCGCCCATGTCACGTTTTTTAAGTTTAAGACCATTTTGCAAAAAATATTTGTATGGGCATGAATAGAAACATTCTATTTTTGTTACCGAAGTTTTTTCTTTTGGCAACAACAAATTTTTGCCCTTTTGCAAATTTGGCCTTGAAAAATCGCAAACAACGTAGTCGAGCGTTCGTTTGTCGTCAAGTGCAAAATATAAACTGCTTGCATCTTGTGCCCCACTGACG
>JAFVQA010000158.1 GCA_017505015.1 Clostridia bacterium | reverse complement strand
CGTTTAAAATCTCTTTCTGTTTTTAAAGGCCTGTCTATACCAAGTGACGAAACGTTGAGGATATATGCCTTTCCATCAGTTGGGTCAAGCACGTCAAGAGGTTCGTCAATAAGTCTGTGCAATTTTTCGCAATCGTTAAGACTAACACCTTCTTCTTTATCGATAAATATCGTGAGATTCATGCCGTTTACTTTTTTTGCATATTCAACTTCTACAAGTTCAACACCACATTGTTCAGCAAAAGGCAATACCAAATTTTCTACCAATTCACAAACTTTACTTGCCATATTTTTACACCTTAAAATGATTTGAGAGCAGGGCGAACCCTACTCTCAAGTAAAACTACTTTATTATTAATTAGAGTATAACATAATAAGTTGATTTTTACAACTATTTTTTCATATTTCTGCGCCCAATTCTATCAGTTTGCAAAAGACGTCTGCAGCCATAATAGAGTCGTCTACAGCACGGTGAGCATTTTCTCTTCGCACGTCAAAAAAGTCTGCCAATGTGCCAAGTTTAAAGTTGTGCGGAGCCTCTGCACCACCTGTTAACGAACGAAAATATTTTCGCGAAAGTGCAAGGGTATCTATTTGTGGATGATTAAACACAAAACCACTATCTTTCGTATTGAATTTTAAAAAGCCAGAATCAAATTCGATATTATGAGCAACAAGAGTTGCACCGTAACAAAACTTGTAAAAATCGGCAATAATTTCCGGGAAAGTTGGTGCATTTTCTACCATACTGTCTGTTATGCCAGTGAGACGAGTAATTTCTGCAGGAATGCGACATTCCGGATTTACCATTGTAGAAAAAGTGTCCACAATTTTGCCATCAACAAGTCTTACCGCGCCAAGTTCGATAATTTTATTTATTATGTGTGATTTGCCTGTTGTTTCAAAGTCAAAAACAACAAAAGTTTTGCCTTGCATTGCTTTTGGTACTTGTTTTTGCTCAAACAAATTTTCCTGCGCATTTAACACAAAAGGTTCTGGCACAATAATAACGTAATCATCAGGAACAGGTCTGGTTTCTTTTTTATCATAATCATCATCAAGAATCTTACATCTGCAAATACGACTTGCATTAAGTTCAAGTTCTTGTGAATAACTGTTTTCCTTCACCTGTCCACTTAAAAGAAGTTCGTCACCAACGACAATTTCTTTAAGTCTGAGATAAATTTTTTCGTCAGAAAAAACAATTACACCAATTTTGCCAGTAAAGTCGGCGATATCAAATTTGAAAATCACAAAACCGTTTGGCGTAACCACTTCTTTTGTGCTTTCCACTCTACCACATACGGTAACAGATTTTTCTGCCTGAATTATATCAATGATATATTGTGGTTTTTCTTTGATAATTTTTTCTTGACCAGCTTTGTCTTTGGCAAATTTATTGATATATGGCTCTACGTTATCTACGTTGATTTTACGTTGAGGTTTAAACAAACTTTTTGTCATTTGTGTGTCACGCATAACACCTGTTTGCCTCATCAATTCTTGCATGTCAACAGTGTTTTCGATAACGTCATATTTAATTTTTACGTTATAATTTGTTACTGACTCAAAATACTCCGTTGCTTTTGCAATAAACTCATTTTGTTCTAGCATCTGCATAAATTCTGGAGTAACAGTCATTGTAATAACAAAAACATCGTTGTCATTTTTAACAAAAATTTTGTCAGTATCAATTTTTGTGGATAAAAAGCCAAACGATTCTTTAATATATTTTATAAAAGTGTTTTTCGCAATATCCTCATCGAGATAATCTTTAACAAATCTTGCCTGAACGTCAAATTTGTTTTTTACTTTCTCCTGACACAAAGTAGCAATTTTAACTTGCAATTCGTCATCAATTTCGTTTGGCAAAGCAAAACATAACTCAAGAACACGGGTTTTTTGAGTTACAACTGCACTATAAAGTTTTATTTTGTCCAACTGTTGTTCGTCAAGTTGTTTTACGTCATCTAAAAGCATAATTATTTTATATCATCAATTTCCTTTAAAAATTCTGCAAGCACGTCATCAGATTCAACTGTTCGATATACCTGCCCTTTTTTAAAGAATACCACTTTTCCATTGCCACCTGCAAGTCCAAGATCAGCTTCTTTTGCCTCGCCTGGACCATTTACTACACACCCCATAACGGCAATTTTAATAGGTTTTTTAATTTCTTTAACATATTCTTTAACTTTTTGCGCAGTACCAATAAGATCAAATTTACACCTTCCACACGATGGGCATGAAATAACTTCGCAAAAATCTTTATCTTTTCCCGTTGCCTTTAAAATTTCTTTTGCAAATAATACTTCGTGGACAGGGTCATCCGTGAGAGAAACCCTGATTGTGTCACCAATTCCATCAACAAGCAAACTGCCAATGCCAATTGCAGACTTTACTTTAGCAAGTTCGCCACAACCACTTTCTGTAACGCCAACATGTTGTGGATAATCTGTTTTTCTGGCTATTATTTTGCACGCATCGATAGTTTTTTGAACGGAACTTGATTTTACTGAAAGAACTATATTGAAAAAACCGTGTTTTTCAAAAAAATCAATATATCTTACAGCACTGTCTGCAAGCGCCATAGCGCTGTTTCCATACAATTCAAACGAATCTTTATTTAGCGATCCACCATTTACGCCAATTCTGATTGCAACGTCATGTTGTTTTGCACATTCGATAACCTGAGCAAGATGCTCGTTTGAGTCGATATTACCTGGGTTTATACGAATTTTGTCAGCGCCGTTTTCTATTGCCAGAATGGCAAGTTTATAGTCAAAATGAATGTCGGCAACAAGCGGAATTTTTATTTCTTTTTTAATTTCTTTTATTGCAATGGCATCGTTTTTATCTGCAACGGCAACACGAATAATGTCGCAACCTGCATTTTGCAATTTTTCTATTTGTTTTACAGTTGCAACAACATCGCTTGTTTTGGTGTTTGTCATTGACTGAACGGCAATTTTGTTTCCACCACCAATAAATACGTTGCCAATTTTAATTTGTTTTGTCATAAGTTATCCAAAAAGTTTTAGCAAATCTATCATTATTACAAAGCCAAACAACAGCAATATACCAATAAAATGGATATATCCTTCTACCGTTCTACTCACTGGCTTTCCTCTTAGCCACTCGATAAGCACAAAAATCATTCTGCAACCATCAAGAGATGGAACAGGCAACAAGTTGAATACTGCAAGGTTGACTGAAATAAGCGTAATGAGCATAAGAATGTTTGGCAACCCCTGCCTTGCAACCTGACTTGTAATGTCAATTGTGGTTATTGGACCACCAAGCTGATCAATGCCGATAATGCCTGTTATGAGCCCACCGAGAGTTTCTAAAACGTATTCGGCAGTGCGCAGACAATATGGCATACTTCGTGCCAAAGCTTCACCAAAAGTAAAACTTGTGCGCTCAGACCCTGCATAAGTAAGCGTAACACCCCAACCAAAGTGAGTGCTTATTGTTCCGTCTTCATTAGTTATGGTATAATTTGACTTTTGCACGTCTTTGAGCAAAACCTTTTTGCCATCACGCAAAACCAAAACGTCAGCCTTATCGCCAGCACCCTGTATCATTGAAGACACGTCTACAGAAAGCAGAATTTTTTTGCCGTTTATTTCAAGTAAAGTATCTCCTGCCTGCAAACTGTTTTCTTGTGTTTGAACAATATCTGTTTTTGGGTGAGTTTCGATAATTTGTGGCAATGCATCGCCAAAACACGAAAAAGCAATAACAACAATTACAAGTGCAGATATAAAGTTCATAAAAGCACCAGAGAAAAGAACGATCAATCTTTTCCATGGTTTTTGGTTGTTAAATGCATCTGGTGAAGCATTATCCTCATCTTCACCTTCAAATGCACAAAAACCACCCAAAGGAATTGCTCTGAGTGAAAAAACCTGCCCGCTTTTTAACGTTTTAGAAAACAATTTTGGACCCATGCCAACTGCAAATTCGTTGATTTTAAACCCCAAAAGTCTACCTGAAATATAATGACCAGCTTCGTGCACGGTAATCATAAACATAAGCACGACAAATGCAATCAATATATAAAAAATACTTTCAAACAATAGTAATTTCTCCGTTAATCAATTTTTTTGTATATTCTTTTACCTTTCTGTCAATAGCAAACAAGCCGTCAACAGTCATTTGTTCTTTTATTTGATAGCTTTGCAACACTTTTTCAATAACGTCCGGAATATCAAAAAAACTGATTTTATCTTTTAGATATTCTTCTACACAAACGTCATTTGCAGCATTTAAAACGGCAGGATATAATCCTCCCATTTCAAATGCCTTTCTGCACAGTTTCATACACTTAAATTTATTGTAATCTGGAGCATAAAATTCCAGTTTTTTGCCAATAAGATCAAGTTGTGAAACGTTGCTTGTTATTCTGTCAGGATAAGACAGCGCATATTGAATTGGCAAACGCATGTCTGGATTTGACATTTGCGCCATAACACTGCCGTCCTCGTATTCTACCATAGAATGGACAATACTTTGAGGGTGAATCACAACGTCAATTTTTTCTTGTGGAATATCAAAAAGATAAGATGCCTCAATGATTTCAAGACCTTTATTCATCATTGTGGCAGAATCGATAGTTATTTTTGAACCCATATCCCACGTTGGATGTTTAAGCGCATCTTGTGCTTTTGCAGTTTTTAACTGTTCGATTGAAAAATTTCTGAAAGCACCACCACTGGCTGTAAGAACAAGCCTTTTTACCTGCGATTTTTTATTACCTTCTAAACATTGCCATATGGCACTATGTTCACTGTCAACTGTATATATTTTACCCGTATATTTATTGAGATATTCTTTAACGATTTCACCACCGCAAACGAGAGTTTCTTTGTTCGCAAGCGCAACCGTTTTGCCTTGTTCTAAAGCTTTTAAAACAGCTTTTAAAGCCACCATGCCCCTTGTTGCAACAACCACAAGGTCTACACCATCAACAGCCTTTTCAAGACATTCTATGCCGTCGTTTGAAATTGTAGCAAAATATTCTGCACCAAATTCTTTTGCCTGATGTGACAAAATTTCGACATTAGAAAAAGCAACAAGACTTTGCACTTTGTACAAATTCTTGTTGTCTTTAATAACCTGTAAAGTTTGTGTGCCGATAGACCCAGTGCTACCAAGCAATGCTATTTTTTTAATCATACGATAAATGTGAAAATGAATGATACGAAACAAGCATTAAGCATAATTCCGTCAAATCTGTCAAGCATTCCACCATGATCACCCAACAGTTTGCTGAAATCTTTTACACCAAGGTTTCGTTTGATAAGACTTGCCACCAAGTCGCCGATTTGTGTAAGGCAAGAACCACACACAGCAATAAGCGAATAAGAAAGGACAGTATAACTCTTGCGCAAACCCCACGTAAAAAAGCCCATTTGAAGCCAACCGAACACTTCAAAAATCAAAAATACTACAAGTGCGCCAAGAACGCCGCCAAAAATGCCACCAAGAGCACCTTCTACCGTCTTTTTAGGGCTGATTGCAGGTGCAAGTTTGTGTTTGCCAAACAACAAACCAAACACAAGAGCAAACACGTCTGTAAACATTGATACACAAAAAACAAGTGCAATACCAAGGCTTGACAAAAGTGAATTGTTGATAAAAAACAATGATGACAAAGTAAGGCCAGGATAAATGAGTATAAATGCGAAACGCATCAATCCATCAAGTGGCAAATTGCGGAATACCGCAAGTGTTGCACCAAGTGAAAATATCAACAACGTATAATAAACTACACCCATAAAGCCAAGCTTGAGATATGGTAAGGCAATTGTGAGTGAATAAATTGTAAGCAAAAAATGAAAATCTTTTGGAAGCTCGTTTTTAAATGCTTTTCGCATTTCATAAACGGCACAAGCAATGACTATGGTAATGAGAGCATCCATAAACAATTTGCTTACGTAATGCCCCAAAAAATAAAATCCTATAAGTACGGCAGCTATGCCAATTGATACAAAAATTCTATTTTTCATTTATTTTTATATCCCCAAATTTTCTTTCTCTTTTGTTGTAGCTTTCAAGCATGCAAACAAACTCTTTTTCGTCAAAATCAGGCCACATAACTTGTGTAAAATAAAGTTCGGCATAAGCCGCCTGAAAAAGCATAAAGTTTGACAACCTCATTTCGCCACTTGTACGAACCACCAAATCAAGATCAGGAAGTTGATTATACAAATATGCAGAAATAGTTTTTTCGTCAATTTGTTTGCCCAACAATAATATTTTAGTTACAGCGTGAACGATTTCATCCCTTCCGCCATAATTTATGCACAAATTTAAAACAAGTGACTTGCAATCTTTTGTCTGTTGCTGAATTTTTTCAATTTCATAAACAAGATCTTGTGGCAGTCTTTCTTTTTTGCCAGAAACAAGCACTTTTATATCTCTTTTTAAAAAACTTTTTGACTTTTTGAGATAACTTCTTGCCAAATCAAAAAGATGGTCAATCTCCGATTGAGGTCTTGACCAGTTTTCTGTTGAAAACACGAAAAGACTGACGTATTGCACACCATATTTTTGACATAATTGCAACACGTCATCTACACGATTGAGTCCAGCGATATGCCCTTTTGCACGTGGTTGTCCCTTTAGTTTTGCCCAACGGCCATTGCCGTCCATTATAAAACCAATATGCCTTGGAACGTTTGCAAACTGCACTACACCTACTCCTGAACGTTAAATTTAAAATCCGCAACGACAAGCTCAACTGGATCGCCATTTCTTATAGCAACCACAAGTTGAGTGTCATAGCTTTTTAGTTTATCTGACTGATAAAAAGTAAGCCTGAAATTGACGCCGGCATCAGTTAATAACTTTTTTGCCTCGTCAACCCCAAGCCCTACTAGATTTTTCTTTTGCATGTTATACAGACATAATGTCTTTTTCTTTTTCTGCTGTAATTACATCAACAGATTTAACAAAGTCAGCAACAACTTTGTCAACGTCTTTTTCAGCATTAGCAGAAATATCTTCTGATATTTGTTTGTCCTTCAAAAGCTTTTTTATACCTTCGATTGCGTCACGTCTTGCATTTCTAACTGCCACTTTGCATTCTTCACCAAGTTTTTTAACTTGTTTTGCAAGTTCTTTACGACGTTCTTGTGTGAGTTCTGGGAAAATGAGTCTGATAACTGTTCCATCGTTTGATGGAGTCAAGCCAAGATTTGCAGCAAGAATTGCTTTTTCTGCAGCTTTGATAGCAGACTTATCCCACAAAGTGATGGCCAACATTCTAGGCTCAGGTGTAGAAACGTTGCCCATTTGTGTGATTGGAGTCATTGTGCCATAATAGTCGACCATAACTTTATCCAAAATTTTTGAGTTAGCTCTGCCGGCTTTCATCAAACTGAATTCGTTTTTAGTATAGTCGATAGCTTTGTTGCATTTAACTGGCAAATCGTCGCAAATTTTTTGCAATTGTTGATTTTCATATATCATAATCTGCACCTCGTTTTTCACATTTTACTAAACTTTTCATCAATTTTCAAGTGTTATTTAATAATTGTGCCTATTTTGTCACCTTTTACTGCTTTAATGATGCTATCTTTTTCGTTAACACCAAATGCAAGAATAGGAATATTGTTTTCCATACACATAGAAATTGCAGTTGTATCCATGGCTTTAAGACCTTTTTGGATAACATCCATATAACTGATTTCGTCAAATTTAACTGCAGAAGCATCTACTTTTGGATCTGCAGAATAAATGCCGTCTATATTTTTTGCCAAAAGCAAAACGTCTGCGTTGATTTCTGCCGCACGCAAAGCAGCACCAGTATCTGTTGAAAAATATGGGTTACCTGTGCCACAAGCAAAAATAACTATGCGACCTTTTTCCAGGTGACGGATTGCACGGCGCAAAATGTAAGGTTCTGCAATGCGGTTGATATTAAGTGCAGACTGAACTCTTACAGGAACACCCTGACCTTCGAGAGCATCTTGCAATGCAAGTGCATTGATAAGAGTTGCAAGCATACCCATATGGTCTGCTGTGCTTCTGTCCATATGGCCACCCTGACGACCACGCCAGAAGTTGCCACCACCAATAACGATGCCAACCTGAATACCTTCTTTATTGATAACTTTAAGTTGTTCTACCAATTCGTTTATTGTTGTGTTGCCAATACCAAAACCGTTTTCGTCAGCCAAAGCTTCGCCACTGACTTTAATCAAAATGCGTTTATACATATTGCGTCACCCTCCTGTTTTGAAAAAAAGGGAACAAGTATGCCTTGTTCCCTCTCAAATTACTTAACTGCGTTAACTTGTTCCATAATTTCTTGAGCGAAATTATTTTCTTTCTTTTCCAAACCTTCGCCAACTTCGTATCTAACAAATCTTCTTACAGAGATTTTTTCACCAATTTTAGCAACAGTTTCGTTGATCAAAGTAGTGATAGTCTTTGATGGATCTTTAACATATTCTTGTTCCAAAAGACAAACTTCTTTGTAATATTTTTTGATTCTGCCTTCTACCATTTTTTCAATAACGGCAGCTGGTTTTGGTTTAGGTTCGTTCATAGCTTGAGCAGTAAGGATTTCTCTTTCTGCAGCGATTTTAGCTGGATCTACGTCTGCAACAGAAACAACTTCTGGTTTTGCAGCAGCGATTTGCATGCAAAGGTCATGAACCAATGCTTTAAAGTCATCAGAACGTGCAACGAAGTCTGTTTCGCAGTTTACTTCGATCAAAACACCGATACGGCCACCACCATGGATGTAGCTTTCTACAATACCTTCAGAAGCAATTCTGCCTTGTTTTTTAGCAGCAGATGCCATACCTTTTTCTCTCAAAATTTTAACAGCAGCGTCAAAATTGCCATCAGCTTCTACCAAAGCTTTTTTGCAATCCATCATGCCTACGCCTGTTTGTTCGCGAAGTCTCATTACGTCAGCGCTTGTAAAATTAGCCATAATATTCACCTCTAAAATGTTTGTTTGTTAATTATTTAGATTCTACTGCATCAGTCATAGCAACAGGTTCTTCGTCTGTTACATTAACAACGATACCTTCTCTTGCTTCGATAACTGCGTTTGCAATGATAGAAGAAATGATTTTAACTGCACCGATAGCATCGTCGTTGCCAGGGATAACGTAATCTACAACGTCTGGGTCACAGTTTGTATCTACGATTGCAACGATTGGAATGTTAAGGTTTTTAGCTTCTTTAATAGCGATTGCTTCTTTTTTAGGGTCAACTACGAACATGCAACCTGGAAGACCTTTCATATCTTTGATACCGCCAAGGTTGAGTTGGAGTTTATCTCTTTCTTCTTTAAGTTTTGCAACTTCTTTTTTAGGCAACAAATCAAATTCGCCAAGTTTTTCCATTTGGTTGATTTTGTTGAGTCTTTCAATACGTGTGCGAATTGTTTTGTTGTTTGTGAGTGTACCACCCAACCATCTGTTGTTGATGAAGTACATACCACATCTTTCAGCTTCTTGTTGGATTGCTGCTTGAGCTTGTTTTTTAGTACCAACAAACAAAACTGATTTGCCGCTTGCTGCGATTTCTCTTACAAAAGCATATGCTTCTTCTGCGAGTTGTACAGTCTTTTGCAAGTCGATGATATGAATGTCATTTCTTGCAGAATAGATGTACTTTTTCATTTTTGGGTTCCATCTTCTTGTTTGGTGACCAAAGTGAACACCTGCTTCAAGAAGTTGTTTCATTGAAACTACTGCCATTTTTCTTTTTCTCCTTGTTTTTTACTTTTTGGTTAAAGTCCTCCCCTGTTCTTTTTAACTCTGCAAACGACCTTTTTCAAGGCAACCGTCCGCAAATAGACACAAGGTGCGTAATAAACCTTGCATAGTATATCACAAGCACTTGCTTTTGTCAAAAAAATGAACGAACAATACAAAAATTTTTTTAATAAAAAAACCTGCACTTTTTCATGCAGGTTTTTGTATTTTATTAGTGATTGCAAGTGCAGTCGTCTCCACAATCGCAGCCGCAACCTTCTTCACCTTCTTCTTCGATAAGACGGTTGTATTCGTCAAATACTCTGTTGAGTTCGTCGTCATCTTCGATTGGAACAAACAAATCTTCGCCATCTTCTGCAGTTTCAAGACGGAAAACAACAACTTCGCATTCGTCGATATCTGCAAGGTCTTCTGCTGGTTCAAAGAAAACGTACCATTTGTCTTCAAACTCAATTGTTGCAACGTGATAGAAATCTACTGTTTCGCCATCTTCGTTGATGAGTTGAATAATATCTTCACCAAAATCTACTTCTTCATCCAAAAGTTCGTTGTTTTTGATTTCTTCTGACATAATATGTCCTCCTATTTTTTAATTTCTAAATAAGTTTGCAATATAATCGTTGCAGCAACTTTATCCACAACCTTTTTGCGGTCGCTTCGTTTAACGTTACCTTCAAGCAAAACACGTTGTGCAGATGCAGTTGTAAATCTTTCATCTACAAAAACAACTTTTTTGCCCCACAACTTTTCAAGCTCATCTACAAATTCACGCACTTTTTGCGTTTGAATGCTGTCTTGATTGTTGAGATTTTTTGGCAAACCACTAACGATAGTGTCTACTTCGCGTTCTTTTGCAAGATTGATTATATATTGCACGTCTTTAGAAAATTCTTTTCTTGTATAAGTTTCCAAAGGATTTGCAATGATTCCCATAAGGTCTGAAATTGCAAGACCAATACGAACGTCACCAATATCCAAAGCCAAAATTCTGCCCATAAAAAACCTTCCTTTGCAAAAGTATAACACAAATAATTGCATAAAAAAAGTGTTTGGCAAAAAAATAAGGCAAAGTTGCCTTTGCCTTGTCATTTTGTTGCATTTTGCACTTGTTCTGCTAAAATATCCTGCCCCTTTTTCACAGCTTGTTTTGTTTGAGGGTTTAATTCAAGCAACATTGCACCCATAAGTGCACCAAGTGCGATACCAGCAAAAAAACCACCTTTCATAATCACACCTCCACGGTTAGTATTGTTTAAAAGATGGTTTTTATACTAATTATTTTTGTTTAGCACGATAATCTTTAATAGCTTCTCGGATGGCTTCTTCTGCCAAAACAGAGCAGTGCATTTTTTGAGCAGGTAAACCACCAAGGTTTTCTACTACGTCGGCATTTGTTAGACGTTCTGCCTCGTCAACAGTTTTGCCAATAATCATTTCTGTTGCTGTTGAACTTGTTGCAATTGCAGCAGCACAACCAAAAGTTTGAAATTTTGCATCTACGATAATATTATTTTTAATTTTAAGATAAATTTTCATAATATCGCCACAAGTAGCATTGCCAACTGTGCCAACACCATCTGCATTGTCAATTTTACCTACGTTTTTTGGGTTTGAAAAAACTTCTATTACCTTTTCGTTATATCCGTTAGACATTTTTAGATTCTCCTTCATTCAAGTTAAACAATGGTGACATTTCACGCAAAAATTTAACGATTTCTTTAAGTTTTTCTACTGCATAATCTACTTGTTCGATCGTGTTTGCACTGCCAAAAGAAAACCTTATTGAGCCATGACACAACACAATATCAACACCCATAGCCTGCAACACGTGTGATGGCTCGAGCGAACCACTTGAACATGCAGATCCGCTTGAAACCGCAATGCCTGCAAGGTCAAGACGGAACAAAATGCCTTCGCCCTCAATAAAATCGAAAGAAAAGTTTGCATTGTTTGGCAATCTGTTTGCGCGTGGACCGTTGAGTTTTACCATAGGAATTTCATTTTCAACCCTGTTGATAAACCTGTCACGCAAAGTCTGGCAATGAGTGGAATATTCATCCATATTTGCAACAGCATCTTCTATTGCCTGACCGATGCCAACAACTGCAGGAGTGTTTGTAGTGCCACCCCTCATTGACCTTTCCTGTGCACCGGCAATAATGAGTTTTTCTATTTTAAGACCATTGCGAATATACAAAGCACCAACACCTTTTGGTCCATAAAATTTGTGACCAGACAAAGTGAGCAAATCGCAACCGATATCTTTAACGTCAACTTTTATTGCGCCAATAGCCTGAACTGCATCTACGTGATAAAGACAGCCTTTGTATTGTTTGATAACTTCGTTTATTTGTTTATATGGCTGAATTGAGCCCACTTCGTTGTTGGCAAGCATTATTGAAACGAGAATTGTATCTTCTCTAATTGCTTTTTTTAGCTCGTCAACAATAACAAAACCTTCGCTGTCAACAGGAAGATAAGTCACTTCGTACCCCTGTTTTTCCAACCATTTGCAGTTGTTAAGCACAGACGGATGTTCTATTTGTGAAGTAATGATGTGTTTGCCTTTTGCTTTTTTTGCAAGTGCGGCACCTTTGACTGCCCAGTTGTTTGCTTCTGTTCCACTGCCAGTAAAATAAACTTCGTTTGGCAGGCAACCAATTGCTTTTGCAACCTGACTGCGAGCTTCGTCTACACCTTTTATAGCCTGTCTGCCAAAACCGTGTTGAGAATGAGCATTGCCAAACACGTCACTGAAATATGGCATCATTTTGTCTAAAACTTTTCTTGAAACAGGCGTTGTTGCCGCATGGTCAAAATATATTCTATCCATTATTTTTCTCCCTTAATGAGGCTGTCTAAAGTTATGCTATCCAAATAATCGTTGATTGTTTTTTGAAGACTAACCCACACTACTTGTGACGAGCATGGTTCGTTACATTTACATTCTGCCCCCATACAATCTATTATTTGCAAATTATCTTCTACTGCACGCAAAATTTGCCCAACAGTCGTTTCTTTTGGCGATTTTGTAAGAGTATAGCCGCCAAAAGCCCCCCTTGTGCTTGACACAACTTCTGCCTTTTTGAGCATTGCCATAATTTGCTCCAAAAACTTGTCTGTCGTGCCAACTTTACCACTGAGTTGTGACACTGTTAAATTGCCTTTTTCATAATTTTCTGCCAGATTTATACAAGCAGTCAAACCATATTTTGCTTTTACTGATAACTTCATAATCTCCCACTGATTTAATTCCAATTAAATCAATAGGATTTTACTACACTATGCTTTATTATGTCAATAATCTGGATAAAAAAACATAAAAAAAAGACTGAAATCAAATGACTTCAGTCTTTTTTTGTAATAAGTTATCTCAAAATATCATTTTCATAAAGTGGGAAGTCTTGAGTAAGTTTAAGCACTTTTGCAGAGCTTCTTTCAAGAGCTTCTTCTTTGTGTTTAATGAGGTCGGCAATGATTTCACCAATGATAACCATTTCTGGTTCTTTCATGCCTCTTGTTGTAACTGCAGGTGTACCAATTCGGATACCACTTGTTACAAATGGGCTTTCTTTATCAAATGGGATACCATTTTTGTTAACTGTGATGTGAGCTTCGTCAAGAAGACGTTCAAGTTCTTTACCAGTGATATCGTCGTTAGTAAGGTCAACGAGCATCAAGTGGTTGTCTGTGCCACCAGTAATGATGTTAACGCCGTTTTTAAGCAAAGTGTCTGCCAAAACTTTGGCGTTTTTCATGATTTGTTTTTGATATTCAACAAATTCTGGTTGCATAGCTTCGAGGAAGCAAACTGCTTTTGATGCGATAACGTGCATCAATGGACCACCTTGTGTGCCAGGGAAAACTGCTTTGTCAATTGCTTTTGCGTGTTTTTCTTTGCACAAAATCAAGCCACCACGTGGACCACGAAGTGTTTTGTGAGTTGTTGTTGTAACAACGTCAGCATATGGAACTGGGCTTGGGTGAAGACCAGCTGCAACAAGACCTGCAATGTGAGCAATGTCAACCATCAAGATTGCACCGACTTTGTCACAGATTTCTCTGAAACGTTTAAAGTCGATTTCTCTGCCATACGCACTTGCACCAGCAATGATAAGTTTTGGTTTGCATTCCAAAGCTGTTTTTTCGAGTGCATCGTAGTCGATACGATAGTCTTCTGCAGATACATAGTAAGGAACAACGTTGAACCATGTGCCAGATACTGCAACAGGGCTGCCGTGTGTCAAGTGACCACCGTGAGCCAAGCTCATGCCCATGTAAGTATCACCTGGTTTCATAAATGCATAGAATGCTGCAAGGTTTGCGTTTGCACCACTGTGTGGTTGAACGTTTGCGTGTTCTGCACCGAACAATTTTTTAGCTCTTTCGATAGCAAGTTTTTCTGCGATATCTACACATTGGCAACCACCGTAATATCTTTTATCAGGGAGACCTTCTGCATATTTGTTTGTAAAGTGTGAACCCATTGCTGCCATAACTGCAGGTGAAACGATGTTTTCACTTGCAATCAATTCGATATTTTGTCTTTGGCGAGTAAGTTCGAGTTCAAAACTTTCGCAAATTTCAGGATCAACTGCTTTAAGAGTTTTGAAATCAATCATTGTTATATTCTCCTTTAATT
>JAFVQA010000157.1 GCA_017505015.1 Clostridia bacterium | reverse complement strand
GTGTTTATCACTTCTTTGCTTTTGAGTTCGCCAAAAGTTATTTCCATAATTTCTCCACTATTTTATGGATATGAACAACTTTTTTACAAAATGACAACACTATTGTTTTTGGGACTTGTTGTGCCGATTATACAGTAGTCATCATTTCACGCATTTGAGTCATTGCGTTTTTTTCTAACCGTGAAACCTGTGCCTGAGATATGCCAACTTCGGCCGAAATTTCCATTTGAGTTTTGCCTTCATAATAACGTTTGTGCAAAATTTGTTTTTCTCTTTCGCCAAGTGTTTTTATTGCCTGACAAAGCGAAATGTTTTCAAGCCACCTTTCGTCCGTATTTTTTTTGTCGTCTATCTGATCCATAACAAGCATGGAATCACTGTCATCGCAAAACACTGGCTCAAACAACGAAACAGGTTCACTGATTGCGTCTAAAGCGTTTTTTACAACCTCTACCGGTTGACCCAACTCTTTGGCAATATCATCCATTGTGGCTTGTTTGTCGCTGTCATATTCTAACCTTTCACGTGTCTGCAATGCTAAAAATGCCATGTCACGCACACTTCTGCTCACGTGCAAACTGTTTCCCTCTCGCAAAAAACGCCTTATTTCGCCAATTATCATCGGCACTGCATAAGTAGAAAAACGCAAATTATAATCTGTATTGAAATTGTCAACGGCTTTAAGCAAACCAAGACACCCCACCTGAAACAAATCGTCAGCATTATTCGTTTTGCCAGAATATCTTTGAACTATGCTCAAAACAAGCCTCATATTGCACAAAACGAATTTATTTCGTGCAAAATCGTCACCTTGTTTTATTTGTTGCAACAGTTTTGTCGCCTCATCGTGAGTGAGTTTTGGCAAAGTAGACGTATCTATACCACAAATCGTAACTTTTTTTATCATGTGCACCTCGCTGGTATAGATAGTGTGGTTAAATCTTTTTGGAAATATACCTGTTTTACAGCTATACGAAATATCTTTGATTGCTGTTTAACAAAAAAAGAGTGTCCTGTTGGACACCCTTTTAAAAGTTATTATTGATTTTTAATTATTGGTTTTTCTCAATAAAAGCAACAACGTCGCCGATTGTTTTCATTTCCATAGCGATTTCGTCTGGAACTGTTACGTTAAACTCTGTTTCTACAGCCATGAGCATTTCTACAACGTCGAGAGAATCTGCACCCAAATCTTCGATGATGTCAGACTCCATTTTAATTTCGTCTTGTGATATATTGATTTGTTCAGCCAATAATTTTCTGATCTTTTCAAAAATCATAATAATAGCCTCCTGCTTGATGTTGACATTATTATACACTAAAAATGAAAAATGTCAATACCATTTTATTTTTAATATTAGTCAACGTAAGCAATTGCTTCGATTTCGATAAGAGCGCCCATAGGGATCTTAGCTACTTGCAAGCAAGTACGTGCAGGATAGTTTGAAGTGAAGTATTCAGCATAGATTTTGTTAACTTCTGCAAAGTCAGCGATATCTGCAAGGAATACAGTTGTTTTGATTACGTTTTCGAGTTTGCTGCCACCTTCTTCCAAAGTGTTTTTGAGGTTAGTGAGAGCTGCATGAGTTTGTTCTTGAATTGTTGCACCAAGTTTGCCGTCTGCAATACCGAGTTGACCGCTTGTGATAACAAGGTTGTCACATCTGTAACCGTGTGAATAAGGACCGATAGCTGCTGGACATTTTGGTGAAAGAATTGGTTTTTTCATAATTATAAAATCCCCCTTTTAGGTAATTTTTTGTATAACAAAATTATATCAAAGGAGAACCCTGTTGTCAATGCAAAAGTTTTTCGTTTATATTCATAGATATCTGTTTAATATATTATTTTTCTTTTTTCATTGTAAATTTACATTTTGGAAAATTTGAGCAACCATAAAAAACACCATATTTTCCATCTCTTTCTGTCAGAGCCCCTCCACAACGAGGACAAATATTTTTTTTGAGTTCT
>JAFVQA010000156.1 GCA_017505015.1 Clostridia bacterium | reverse complement strand
TCGATCGTAAACATCCTTGGGAGGTCGAACACATTTCACTTGCAAAAAAGGCAAGTGTTTTTGTAATTGCACCGGCAACTGCAAACATTATTGGCAAACTCGCTAACGGCATTGCAGATGATATGCTCTCAACTACGGCAATGGCTACAAAAAGCAAAATTATTATTGCACCTGCAATGAACACTAATATGTATGAAAATCCTGTTGTTCAGGGAAATATGCAAAAACTCAAACAAAGAGGATGCATCTTTGTAGAACCAGTTGCAGGACGACTTGCATGTGGCGACGTTGGCAAAGGAAAAATGGCAGAACCAGTTGAAATTGTAGAAAAAATAAAAGAAGTGTTGAGTGAAAAACAAGACCTTCTGGGCAAAAAAATTCTTGTTTCAAGTGGTGCAACATCACAACCAATTGACGGTGTAAGGTGCATTACAAATTATTCAAGCGGAAAAATGGGTTGTTCTATTGCGCAAAATGCTGCAGACAGAGGTGCCGAGGTTACTTTGGTGCTTGGTTTACACAGTTGCAAAGTGCCGGATAACGTAAAAGTTATAAATGTCGGCACAACTGACGATATGTTTGAAGCTGTTAAAAATAATTATCAACAAAACGACGTTGTAATTATGGCTGCAGCTCCAAGCGATTATAAGCCAGCACAAGCTATTAAAAATAAACTTAAGGGAAGTAGTATTGAACTTAAGCTTGAAAAAAACGTTGATATTGCAAAATATATCGGCGAAAATAAAACAGAAAAACAAACTTTGGTTATTTTTGCGGCAGAAACTGAAAATCTCATTGAAAATGCCAAAGGAAAACTTAAAAACAAACGTGCCGATATGGTTGTTGCAAATGATGTAACAAAAGAAGGTGCAGGTTTTAACGTTGATACAAACATTGCAACTTTTATTTCGGCTAACGAACAAAAAAGTATGGACAAGATGACAAAAGATCAACTTGCAGTAGCAATACTTGACGAAGTTTTGAGGATTTGCAAATGATTTTTGAAGTAATTGTCGATATTTCAAATTCAGAAGTTGACAGGGTTTTTGATTATATCGGTGACGAAAACATACAAATTGGTTGCAGAGTTCTTGTTCCGTTTGGAAACAGAAAAATAGAGGGTTTTGTAATTGGCCAAAAAGACAAGACTGATTATGACGTTGACAAATTGAAAAGCATTATAAAAAGGCTTGATGATTTTGTTACGATAAGCCCAGAAATGATACAACTCATGCATTTTATGGTGGCAAGATTTAACGTGCGTCTTATTGATGCATTGCGTTTGTTTTTGCCGGCTCAAATGCGTGGTGGAAGAATTGGTGAACTCAAAAAAACGTTGTAGGAATAAACCGTGCAATCGCTATAGACAAAATGCTTGCAAGCATAAAAACGTCTGCAAAACAACAAAGGGCATTGTTGTGTTATCTTGATGAGAATGATTTTGAAGACTTTACAAAACTTGCAAATGAGTTTGGAAACGGGGCAATAAGAAAGCTTGAAGAAAAGGGTTTTGTCGTTGTAAAACAGGTATCAAAAAGCAGGATTCCTTATAAAAATCTTGCAAAAAAGAAAACAGAGTTTGTTCATACATTAGATCAACAAAATGCCATTGATACTATCATAAATGGCAAAAAAGACTCGTTTTTACTCTTTGGAGTGACTGGAAGTGGTAAAACTGAGATATATATGTCTGTAATAGATTATTACTTGTCTCAAAATAAAACGGCAATTATGCTTGTTCCGGAAATTTCGCTTACTCCAAATATGCTAAAACTCTTTCGCAGCAGATATGACGATCAGGTTGCAATTTTGCACAGTGGGTTGTCAGTTGGCGAAAGATTTGACGAGTGGCTCAGGTTAAAACGAGGTGAGGCAAAAATTGCACTTGGTGCAAGAAGTGCCGTGTTTGCGCCTTTACAAAACGTTGGTGTGATTATCGTTGATGAAGAACACGATTCAAGTTATCACAGTGACTCAAACCCAAGATATTCAACTGCAGAAATTGCGCATTTCAGGCGCAAATATAACGATGCAAAACTTGTGCTTGGTTCTGCTACACCTGCGGTGGAAACATTTTTTAAAGCACAGCAAGGCGAATATCAGTTGATAGAGCTTAAAAACAGAATAAACAAAAGACCAATGCCAGACGTTGAAATCGTTGACATGGGGTTAGAATTGCGTCGTGGAAATAAAAGTTTTTTTTCAGAAAGATTGCTTGAAGAAATTAAAAGCACCATCAAAAACGGAAATCAAATTATTTTATTTTTAAACAGACGTGGTTTTTCATCTTTTGTTATGTGCACAAAATGTGGCTATACGGCAAAATGTCATGATTGCGACGTAAGTTTATCTTATCATGCCGATGAAAACTTACTTAAATGTCACTATTGTGGAAAAAGATATCGCATGTTTGATTTGTGTCCAGAATGCAAAAGTCCGTTTATAAGGCAAGGCAAAATTGGTACGGAAAGAGTTGTTAACGAACTTAAAAAACTGTTTCCTGACGTTAATATTTTGCGTATGGACGTTGATACCACTCAAAATAAAGAAGCACATAGCAAAATTATAGAATCTTTTGCAAATCATGAGGCACAAATTTTGGTTGGAACTCAAATGGTTGCAAAAGGACACGATTTTAAAGACGTGACGTTGGTTGGCATTTTAGATGCGGACCAAAGTTTGCATTTTGAAGATTATCGTGCTGGTGAAAGAACTTTTCAGTTACTTACGCAAGTGAGCGGAAGATCTGGCAGAGATGAAAAACCTGGCAGAGTTATTTTGCAGACCTATTCACCAAAACACGTTGTTTTGCAACTTGCAAGCAGGCAGGACTATCTCAGTTTTTATCGCAAAGAAATAAACGTGCGTGAAATAACTGGTTTTCCACCTTATTCAACGTTGATTCGCATTTTATACAGTTCAGAAAATGAGCAAAACGTTATTTCTACTTTAAATGCACAGTTTGCTCAACTGCAAGAATTGCGAAACGGAGATGAAAATATTGTGTTTTTAACAAAAATGAAGTCTCCAATTAAAAAAATAGAAAAAAAACACAGGTTTCAGATACTTTTGAGAATAAAAGATGAAATCAGCGATGATTTATTGAAAAAAATATTTGAAATTTGTGATGAAAAAACATATAAAGACGTGAGTGTTTTTGTTGAAAGAAACCCACAAAATCTTACTTGACAGGTGAAAAATGGCTATAAGAACAATTATTAAAGAAGGTGACCCTAATCTCAGAAAAATTTGTAGACCAGTAGAAAAATTTGACCAAAGACTTTGGGAACTTTTGGATGATCTTAAAGATACTTTGGATTATATTTCTGGTCTTGGTCTTGCAAGTCCACAAGTAAATGTTTTGCGCAGAGCAGTTATTGTGGAATATGAAGATATGTTTTACGAATTGGTAAACCCTGTTTTGTTGCATAGCGAAGGCGAATGTCTTGACAATGAAGGTTGTCTTAGCGTTGGCGATTGCCGTGGTATTGTAAAAAGACCACAAAAAATTGAAATTGAATATTTTGATCGTTTTGGCGAAAAACACAATCTCAAAGCAGAAGGTTATTTTGCAAGGGTTATTCTTCATGAAATGGATCACCTCGATGGAATTTTGTTTATTGACAAAATGGTAAGAAGAATTGATACGAGAAGAGGCAGATGAAAATAGTTTTTTTAGGAACGCCAAAATTTGGCGCTGACGTGCTTGATATTCTTGCAAAATCACACCACGAAATCGTTGGTGTCGTTTGCCAACCAGACAGAATTGGAAACAGAAAAAAATTAGAAGTTTGTGCAGTCAAAAAACTTGCTGAACAACTCAATTTGCCTGTTTTTCAGTTTGAAAAAGTTTCGCGCGATGGGGTGGAACAACTTAAAGCCTTGCATGCAGATGTTTTTGTTACTGCTGCATATGGTCAGATTTTGTCACAAGAAGTTTTGGATATTGCAAAATATGGCGTTTATAATGTTCATGGTTCGTTATTGCCAAAATATCGTGGTGCTGCGCCAGTTCAGTTTGCTCTTATTAATGGTGAAAAAAACACTGGTGTAACAATTATGAAAACTGCATTGTCAATGGACAGTGGTGATATTGCAAACCAGGTTGTTGTTGAAATTGAAGAAAGCGACAACAGTCAGACAATTTTGGATAAACTTGCCATTGCAGGAGCAAACGCGTTGCTTGACGTTTTGAGCAAATTGCAAAACAACACGCTTGTTTTAGCAGCTCAAGATGAAGAAAAAGCAACTTTTTGCAGTAAAATTACTACAGAAATGTCAAAAATTGACTGGAATAAGTCTAACGTTGAAATTTTTAATCTTATTCGTGGTTTAAATCCAAATCCAGTTGCAATCACAACTTTAGATGGTGTTAATTTTAAAATTTATGACAGTCGACCTGTTGAAAGTGACGTTGAAGGTCAAAATGGTGAAGTTGTCGAATGTTCTAAAGAATCTTTAACTGTAAAATGTGGCAAAGGAGCACTCAAACTTTTGACTGTGCAACTATCTGGTGGAAAAATGCTCGGTTATAAAGATTTTATAAACGGAAGAAAAATTAAAACAGGCGACATACTTGGAAAATGAGAAACAGCTTTTTGGCATCTTATAGATGTATTGACAACATTTATCGCAAAAAAAGTTTTTCAGGGCAAGAACTCAACAAGTTTTTGTCAGATTTGGCAAGCGATGAAAAGCCTTTGACTACAAAACTCGTTTATGGTGTGGTCGACAAAAATATTGAATTGACTTATATAATAAAGCAATATGCCAAAAGTGTTAAACCTGCAATTTTGCCTGTTTTGCAAATTGGTGTTTATTGCTTTTTATATTTATCAATTCCAAATGCTGTTGCTGTTAACGAATGTGTTGAGTTGACGAAAGCAATTGGCAAAAGTGGAGTTAAAAGTTTTGTTAATGCAGTGCTTAAAAACATCAGCAATAGCATTGAACAAAACAAAATTGAATATCCAAAAAATGAAAGAGAATATTTGTCTGTAAAAAACAGCTATCCACTTTGGGTGATTCATATGCTTTTGAATGATTATGGCAAAGAACAGGCAGAACAAATTCTCAATTTTGAAAAAGATAACAAGTTTTTTCATATAAGAGTAAATTTAAAAGAAATTTCTGCAAACAATTTTGAACAGCTTTTAAAAGATATAGGTATTGAATATTATAAAACCGTGCAGGATGGCTTTTATGTTTCAGGAAGTCTTGACGGAATAAAAAATAATTTTTTTACTATTCAGTCTTTGTCTTCTTTATATGTTTGCAAGTCGTTTGGCAACGTTAAAGATAAAAACTTGTTGGATTTGTGTGCTGCACCTGGTGGAAAAAGTGTTTATCTTTCTGCAATGGGTGCAAATGTTACAAGTTGTGATATCCATGCCCACAGGGTAGAACTCATTAAAAAATATGCAAAACGAATGGGTGAAAACGTAGAAGCATTTGTAAATGATGCTTCTCAAACAAAACAAGAATTTATTGATAAATTCGATTGTGTTTTGTGTGACGTTCCTTGCAGTGGTTTTGGTGTTGCCGATTCAAAACCAGATGTAAAATTGTTTAAAACAAAACAAGATATCGAAAGTCTTGCAAGTTTGCAAAAACAAATTTTGCAAATATCGTCACAATATGTAAAAGTGGGTGGAGAACTTGTATATTCTACATGCACTATATTTAAAAAAGAAAACAACGACGTTGTTAATGAATTTTTGGCAAACAACAAAAATTTTGTTGCACAACAAATTGACCTTGATTTTGAAAAGACAAAAGAGGGATATTTGCAATTTTTGCC
>JAFVQA010000155.1 GCA_017505015.1 Clostridia bacterium | reverse complement strand
GTTGCCTTGTTCCAGAATATCGTGATGACCTCGAACGCGATTGCGATATCATCGAAGAAATCAT
This sequence comes from Clostridia bacterium, assembly GCA_017505015.1. Taxonomy (GTDB): domain Bacteria; phylum Bacillota; class Clostridia; order Christensenellales; family CAG-314; genus Heteroclostridium. The sequence goes on along the minus strand of JAFVQA010000155.1, from coordinate 6,168 downwards.
TCGTGTTTATGGCTATGACCACATCACACCAACTTTGTTGGAAAAAGCAAGCATCACAAAAGGTGGCAAAACAAAACGCCAGACATATATTGACAAAACAAAAGAGGTTTTGACAGGTGCAGGTGCAAACGAAATCATCACTTATGCATTCTTTGGCAAATCTTCTGTTGACAAATTGCTTGTTCCACAAGACAGCGAACTTTACAACCTCATTCGCATAACAAACCCACTTGGCGAAGAAGTTAGCTGCATGCGCACAACTCTTGTTCCTGGCATGCTCAACATTTTGTCACTCAACCAAAGCAGAGCAAACCAATCTGCAGCATTGTTTGAATTTGGCAAAGTGTTCAAACCACACAGCTTGCCACTCACAGAACTTCCTGATGAGGTAGAAACTTTGACAATCGGTCTTTATGGCAAAGGAGATTTCTTCCTTCTTAAAGGAATCATCGCCTTTATCATGAAAGAACTTGGCTGCGAATTTGACGTTGTTCGCTCTAAAGAACCATTCTTGCACCCTGGCATTTCTGCAGATATCATTGTAAATGACGAAGTTGTTGGTTGTTTTGGTGAAGTTCACCCACAAGTTGCTAAAAACTTTGAACTTTCACAAGCAACTTACGTTGCATCAATCGACTTTGACAAATTGTCAAAACACGTAAACACTGCAGTTACTTACAAAGCAATCGCAAAATTCCCTGCAGTTGAACGCGACTTGTCTTTGGTTGTAGACGACAGCGTTGCAGTAGGTGACCTCATCAAAGCGGCAAAACAAAACGTTCACATCCTTGAAGAAGTTAAATTGTTTGACGTTTATAAAGGCAACCAGGTAGAACAAGGCAAAAAGAGTGTATCTTTGTCATTCAAGTTCAGGTCAGAAAACAAAACACTTACAGACAACGAAATTGAAAAACAAATGAAACGTATTCTTTCAAACTTGCAAAACAATTTCGATGCAAAACTCAGATAACGATTAAAAAGCGAGGTAAAAACCTCGCTTTTTTGTTGCAAACAGATATCTTTTATATTTGCATTGCTAAAATCAAATAAAAGTGATAAAATTCTAATATGGAAATTTTTGCGCCTGCGGGCAATTTTGAAAGTTTAAAACAAGCAATTCAATCTGGTGCAGATTGCGTATATCTTGGTCTTGACAGTTTTAATGCAAGAATGAAAGCAGACAATTTCACTGCCGAAACATTGACACAAGCAGTAAAACTCTGCCATCTGCACGGAACAAAAGTGTTTTTAACACTCAATATTCTTGTTAAACCAAACGAATTTGACAAAGCACTGCAAGTTGCATCACAAGCATATATGTGTGGTGTAGATGGCATTATTTGCGCTGATTTTGGTCTTTGCCAAATTCTTGCAAAGCATTTGCCTGGTTGCGACGTTGTTTTCAGCACACAAGCAAACGTTCAAAACAGCGAAGGTTGTGCTGTTTCAAAACAACTTGGCATAAACAGCCTTGTTTTATCCCGCGAAATTGACAAAAATACTCTTTTAGACGTAAGAAAAACTCATCCGGATATAAATATTGAATATTTTGTTCAAGGTGCATTATGCGTTGCTGTTTCAGGTCAATGCCAAATGTCAAGTGCAGTAGATGCATTTAGCGGAAACCGCGGACAATGCAAACAACCATGTAGACAATGTTATAGCTGTTTTTATGACGGCAAAAAAATAAACGAAGGATATTTGCTTTCCACAAAAGATTTATGCCTTGCAGATAAAATTGACGAACTCAAAAATATGGGCATAAACAGAGTAAAAATAGAGGGCAGAAACAGACGAAAAGAATACGTCGGTCAAGCCACCGAAGTTTATCGCAAAGCAATTGACAGCAAGCCTTTGACAAACGATGACTATACAAACCTTAAAAAAATGTTTAATCGTGGCGATTTTACAAAAGGTTATATGTACGAAGCTGATATGGGCAAAATCATGTATCAGCATTCGCAAGGTCACAAAGGCGTAGAAGTTGGTCAGATCGAAGTTGTTAAAGATAAATTCTGCATAGCAAACACAAAACAAAAATTTACTTCTGGCGATGCTTTCAAAATTTTCCGCAACAATATAGAGGTTGGCAACGCAGTTTTTGCAGAAAACCAAAACGGAAAAATTAAACTTTCTTATAGTGGAAAAATAAAAGCAGGCGACAAACTCAACGTTACAACACAAAATTCTTTGCTCAAACGTTATGCCGAACTCACTAAAAAAGTGGGGGTAAAACTTCAACTCGAAGCTAAAGTTAATTTGCCAATAAAATGTATTATAGAGTGCAAAAACCAACGTTTTGAATTTGAAAGTGATTTTATTTGTGATAAAGCACAAAACAACCCAACTTCTGGTGACGAAATTGCAAAACAAATGTCAAAATTGGGCGATACCCAATTTACTATTTTAGACATAGTAGTCAAAAATGAGGACATTTTTCTTCCAAAATCAAAAATAAACGAGTTCAGACGCCAAATTTTTGAAAAAGTTGCAGAAAAGCTCACTCAACTTAATAGAACAATTCCACAATATCAAAAACCACAAATAACAAAAAAATCTTGTAAAAATCTGATTGCTGTTTGCATTTCCAAACCAGATCAAGTTGCTTTTGTAAAAAATTGTGATTTTATTATAGTAAAACCAAAAGAATATTCAACTCAATTTTTGTCACAATTTGATTGCAAATTTTATCTCGATTTGCCAAACTTTGCATTAAAAAACGACGTTGATTTGCTTAAAAAAATTATTCAAGAAACGCCAAACGTAATAGGTATTTCCGCAAATAGTATTTATGCAATCGAACTTGCAAAACAGTTTGATAAAAAACTCTTTTTAAACCAAGGAATGAATATTTTTAACGACTATTCTGCAAATCTTTGGGACAGTGAAGGTTTTGTTTATGCAAACGAATTGACGTTAAACGAAATTTCAACCTTTAAAAATCAAAGTGGATTTGTTTTTGCAGAGGGATACAACGTTTGCATGACACTTGCACATTGCCCGGTTCAGGTCAATTTTAAATGCACTTGCAAAAATTGCAAATATAAAGGCGATTTGGTTTATAAAGACAAACTTGGCAACGAGTTTTTAATAAAAAGAAAAAAACTTTCAAAATGCTATTTTGAACTTATCAACGGTCACCGACTTTCTGGCTTTGAAAAAATTGACCAAAACCACAATTTCTATTTGAATTTGGCAGGTTTAGACAACGAAAAAAAAAAAATAATAGCAGATGCATACACAACTTTTGCAAAAACAGGGGTTAAAAACAGCTTTGCTTTTGCAGAAAAAACAACAAACGGACATTTGTTTAAAAACGTAAAATAATGAAAAAAGTTTATCAAAAATTGCAACTCGACTCAATTTTGCAAAGTGTTGCAAAACATGCAATAAGTGACGTTGCAAAGCAAAAAATAATCAACACAATTCCATCAAACAACGTAGAAGAAATTCGCCATTTACTTCGTGAAACAGAAGAAGCATGCAGAAATCTTTCCGTTTATAACCTTAACCCAGAGTTTTCATTTGACAGCGTTAAAGAAATTGCAGACAAAGCACGCATTTTTTCAACATTGTCTATGGCAGAATGTCTTAAAGTAATGCGAATTTTGCGAATTTCTCGCCTTGTTATGTCTGTTTTGACGTCTGTTGTTGACGAAAAAATCACAATTTTGCCTGCCATGGCAAAAGGCATTTACACTGATAAAAAGTTAGAAGATGACATTGATTTTGCAATTCTCAACGAAGATATGATGAATGACAGAGCATCTTCTGAATTATATCGCATAAGGCAATCAATAAAACGTGCCAACGAAGACGTTAAAAACAAACTTCAGCATTATATTAAATCAGCACAATATCAAAAATATTTGCAAGATGCCATCATTACAGTAAGAGATGACAGATACGTTATCCCTGTAAAAATGGAATATAAGGGTAATATTCATGGTCTTGTGCATGACGTTTCAAGTTCGGGTGCAACAGTTTTTGTCGAACCTATCGAAATAGTAAACCTCAACAATCAGATAAAAATTCTCATAAAAGAAGAATCTGCCGAAATTGACCGTATTTTGCGAGAATTTACTGGCAGAGTTGCAGAAATTTGCAATCAAATCACTCTCAATGAACAAATTGTTTCTGACCTTGACGCAATTTACGCAAGAGCCTTATATGCAAACGAAACAAAATCTACTTTGCCAAAAATCAACAACAAAGGATACGTAAATATAAAAAAGGGCAGACACCCACTCATTGACAAGAAAAAAGTTGTTCCGGTAAGTATAAGCATTGGCAAAGATTTTGACATTCTTGTAGTAACCGGTCCAAACACAGGTGGCAAAACAGTTTCACTCAAAAGCGTTGGTCTTTTTGTGTTGATGGCTGGTTGTGGCTTGTTTATTCCTTGCGAAGATGGCAGTGAAGTTTCTGTTTTTGACGAAATTTATTGCGATATTGGCGACGAACAAAGCATCGAACAAAGTTTGAGCACGTTTTCAAGCCACATGACAAACATTGCAGATATTCTCAAAAATATCACTCCAAACAGCTTAATTTTGTTTGATGAACTTGGTGCGGGAACTGAACCAAACGAAGGTGCAGCACTTGCTCTTTCAATAACAGAATATATTTTATCAGTTGGATCAAAAGCTATAATAACAACACACTATACTCAACTTAAAGAATTTTCACTTGTAACAGACAACGTAGAAAATGCATCTATGGAATTTGACCTTACTACTTTTGCACCAACATATAAGCTTGTCGTTGGTGTACCAGGCAGCAGTAATGCAATAGAAATTGCAAAAAGGCTTGGCATTGAAGAACACATTATTCGTGGTGCAAGAAACAAACTTTCTGCAGAAAAAGTTTCTTTTGAAAACGTTTTGCAAAGTGCCGAAAGACTTCGCCAAAGATATGAAAACACAAACGAAGAAATTGCAAACATCAAACAAGAACTTCAAAAAGAACTTGATTTGGTTAAAAATCAAAATAAAATTTTGGCAAACGAAAGAGAACAATTGCTCAAAAACTCAAAAGCAGAAGCAAAACGCATTATTCAAGAAACAACAGATGAATCTAAAGCTTTGATAAATGAACTTAAAGGTTTGATACAAAAACATAATGCAGATGAAAGCATCTTGTTTGAACTGAGAAGCAAAGTTAAGCAACTTAACAACAAAAAATATGAAACTGAAGAAAAGCAAGTAGATTTTTCTAAACCATTGGTTTTTGAAAACGTTAAAGTTGGTGACAACGTATACGTTAAAAAACTTGATTCCGTTGGCAAAGTTTTGTCAATAAACACAAATAAAAAACAACTTGTCGTTTCTGTTGGCGCAATGAAAATCACTGCTGGCTGCAAAGATTTGGCTGAAGCAACAAATTTTGTTCCTGAAAAACCAAAAAGAACTGTCAGCATAAAAACAGAAATTAAAAATAAATCTTTGACCAACGAAATAAATCTGTTAGGTCAAACGGTAGATGAGGCAATTGCAAATCTGGATATGTTTATAGACTCTTGCGTTATTGCAAGTATTGGTGAAATTCGCATTATCCACGGCAGAGGCACAGGAGCATTGCGAAAAGGTTTGCACGAGCATCTCAAAAAGCATCGAAACATTGATGAATTCCGTTTTGGTGCATATGGCGAAGGCGATCGTGGCGTTACAATTGCTAAACTTAAATAGGTGAATATGAAATATTTTGACAATTGCGCAACTACTCCAATTGATCAACAAGTTTTAGATTTAATGTATAAAACACAGCAAGAAGATTTTTATAATCCATCTTCACTTTATCGTGTTTCTAATGCAATTCATGCAAAACTTAACAAATCAAGAGAGATAATTGCAAATATAATAGGAGCAGAAAGCAACGAAATATATTTTACAAGTGGCGGAACAGAATCCAACAATATGGCTTTGTTTGGCAGTTTGCGAAATAAAAAAGGCAAAATTATCACAAGCAAAGTAGAACATGCTTCTGTTTACAACAGCATAAACGAACTTAAAAACAGAGGGTTTGACGTTGTTTATGCACCAACAAACAAAGACGGCACTGTAAAAACAGAAGGCTTTGAAGATCTTGTTGACGAAAACACAATTATGGTTGCTTTGATGCACGTCAACAATGAAACCGGTGGAATAAACGACATAAAAACTCTTTGTT
>JAFVQA010000154.1 GCA_017505015.1 Clostridia bacterium | reverse complement strand
GGAGACATGAGGTCTTGGCGGAACTCATAGCCCGAGGTCGACTCCAAGCGGGAGAGCGAGTAAGCGGAAGCGGAAAGCTCGGAGAACGCATAGGAGCAGGATAAGAATCAGACCAGCATCGGCAGGATGCAGTCTGACAGCCGGAGCGAGACCGGCACTAAAAGCTGACTGCTTGGCTTGCAAGTCTTTACACTATATCGTTTTCAGGGATCGCACAACCAAATAAAGGGATAGCGGATAAAACCGTTCCCGGCATGTGGGGGTTTAGCTCAGCTGGGAGAGCGCCTGCCTTGCAAGCAGGAGGTCAGCGGTTCGATCCCGCTAATCTCCACCACATGGGCTGATAGCTCAGCAGGTTAGAGCACACGCCTGATAAGCGTGAGGTCGGTGGTTCGAGTCCACTTAACCCAACCAATGCCTACACAAATGTGTAGGCATTTTTTTATTTTGTTAGACTCTCACCGGTGGTGACGCGATTTGCAAGCAAATACGCTATTCCGTCGCTTCGCTCCTTACGAGTCCACTTAACCCAACCATAAAAAACCAAGTCAAACGACTTGGTTTTTTTATTTTGTTTATAATCTGCGTGTGCTCTAACCTGCGTTGACAAGTGCACACGCCTGCAACATTCGCCAAAGGCGAAATAAGCGTGAGGTCGCCACATAAACGTACAGTTTTTTTTGTTTATCCATTGCGAAAGAAACGGTATATCATTGTGCACACGCCTGCAACATTCGCCAAAGGCGAAATAAGCGTGAGGTCGGGTGTTTCTGATATATAAAGTTAAAAAAGCCTTGTCGATTAAGACAAGGCTTTTGTTTTTTTATTCAAGCTGTTATCAAAGATCTGCAACGTCATCTTCTGTCATAAGTTCAAGACCTGCATCAACAAGTGCTTTTTGTGCTGCATCGTTGTTTGCAACTCTTATTGCAACATAGGCAAATTGTGATGAGCAAGTCATAAAGGCATACATATATTCTACGTTTATGTCTGCTTTGTCAAGTGCAGCAAGTGCAATAGAAAGTCCGCCAGGTGCATCGCTTATTCTCAAACCAATCACGTCAATGGCTTTAATGAGATAGTCGTTGTCTTCCAACACTGCAGTAGCTTTTTCAACGTCGTTTACAATAAGACGCAAAATGCCAAAGTCTTGAGTTTCTGCAAGAGAGAGGGCTCTGATATTTATATCGTTTTTTGCAAGCACGTCAGTGAGTTCTACCAAAGAGCCTTTGCTGTTTTTTAAAAAAACTGTGAGTTGTTTTATTGTCATATTACACCTCCAAATTAAATAAGTTTGCGTTTGTCAACAACGCGAACAGCTTTGCCTTCGCTTCGAGCAATTGTTTTTGGTGCAACCAAGTGAACAGATGGGTTAATGCCCAACATAACTTTCATTGCTTCGGCAAGGGCTTTTTCTCTTGCGAGAATTTCGCTTACGATATCTGTAAATTGTTCTGGCGCCATTTCTACGTTAACGTCAAACGTATCAGTGTTGTTAACTCTGTCAACCACGATTTGATAATTTGGTTGATATCCTTGGTTGAGCAAAACGGTTTCGATCTGGCTAGGGAACACGTTAACACCCCTGATAATAAGCATATCGTCTGTGCGACCCATTGGTTTTGCCATTTTAACAAGTGTGCGACCACAAGAGCATTTTTCTCTTGAAAGAACACAAATGTCGCGAGTGCGATAACGAAGGAGAGGGAATGCTTCTTTGTCAAGTGCAGTAAAAACAAGTTCGCCCTTTGTTCCATCTGGCAAAACTTCGCCAGTGTCAGGGTCGATAATTTCTGCAATAAAGTGGTCTTCGTTTACGTGCATGCCTGTTTGTTCACTGCATTCAAAAGCAACGCCAGGGCCAGAAGTTTCAGTAAGGCCATAAATGTCATATGCTTTAATGCCAAGTGTGTTCTGAATGTTCTGGCGCATTTCTTCCGTCCAAGGTTCTGCGCCAAAAATACCGGCTTTAAGTGGAATGTCTTCTGGTTTATAGCCTTGTTCTTTAAGGCTTTCGCCAATATATGCCGCATATGACGGTGTGCAACAAATAATGCTTGCATTAAGATCCATCATAAATTGAATTTGTCTTTCTGTGTTGCCAGATGACATTGGCAACGTAAGGCAACCAACTTTGTGACTGCCACCGTGCAAACCTGCACCACCAGTAAACAAGCCATAGCCATATGCAACTTGACAAACGTCTTTGTTGCTTCCGCCTGCGGCAACAATTGCACGTGCACAGCAGTCTTCCCAAAGGTCAACGTCATGTTGAGTATAAAATGCAACAACGCGTTTGCCTGTTGTGCCCGAAGTTGAGTGTATTCTTACACATTCGTCAAGTGGTTTACCCAAAAGGCCATAAGGATAAGCATCGCGCAAATCTGCTTTAGAAAGAAAAGGCAGTTTGTGCAAATCGTCTATACCTTTGATATCTTCTGGTTTTACGCCTTTTTTGTCCATAAGGTCACGATAATACGCAACGTTTTCGTAAACGTGTTTTACTTGTTTAACCAGCTTTTCTGACTGAAGTTTTTTCATTTCTTCACGTGGCATGGTTTCAACGTCTTTTTGATAATAGTTTTGAGCCATTTTATATCTCCTTGCAACAAATTTTTTGTTGGTGGGGTGGAGTTTTTGTTTAAAAATAAAAAACCTCCGCGTTCACCAACGAACACAGAGGACGAGATTATCTCGTGGTACCACCTCAGTTCGCCAATATCTCACGATATTGACCTTGTCAGGTACGATCATACCTTAGTTCTATCACGGGAACACCCGTTGCATCCTACTGCAATGTTCAGAGCACAGCTAACAGAAGGAATTCGTTATAGTCGTTTCCATTGTCTTGCACCAACCGACAACTCTCTGCAGGTCACTTCTATAATTACTTGGTTCTGCTCAAACGCATTTATATTTTTTGACATTATAACACCAACAAAAAACAATTTCAATAGGTTTTAAAAAATTTTTGCAACCTTGTTAAAAAATAACAAAAAGCCTTTTTGCAAGCATAAAAAATGCTATATGTGGCAAAAAAATTGCACAATTTTGCATTTTGAACAACAAAAATGAAAAAATAGTATTTGCGTATTTTTTTGACCTATTGAATATCAAAAAACAATATGATACAATCTAAAAACTATTAGGGTTTATAAAATAACCAAAAAAACAACAAAAAAGG
>JAFVQA010000153.1 GCA_017505015.1 Clostridia bacterium | reverse complement strand
CTTCGCTAGCAGAATCAAATATGCTTTTTGGTTGCTCGGACTCTACAAGTGTTTTGCCCTTTTTTATTTCTTTTTCAAGCCTATCATAATAGTTTTCGATGGCAAGAGCCACTGCCCTTATTGCAAAATCAGTTGCATAAACTTGGTTTTGTGGCACTTCTCATGTTATTTCAAACAAACGCTGAGCATTTAGGTTTAGGCATTCTTCTATTGTGCAATCCAAAACACAGGTGCATATGCTACTTGCAAACACAATTGTTGCCACGCTTCCAACCGCTTTAAACCTTGCTTCGGTTACTATATTTTTTTCTATTTTTAAATAAATTTTTACTTGGTCACCACAAACTGGGTCTATGTATTTGCCGACGCCGTTTGCTCCCTGAAGCCCACCGGCACTCATAGGGTTTTTAAAAATATCTAATACTCTTGTGCTAAACATTATTTTGCCCTCCCTGTTTTTGTGATTGGGCTTATGGCTCTAAGTTTTGCCACGCTTTGACAAATAACTTCTATAGCATAATCTATATCTTCTTTTGATATATGTTTGCCAAACGAAAACCTTATAGAGCCCTTTAAATACTCGTCTGGCACATTCATAGCCGTAAGCACATGAGATTTTTTGGCCACACCAGATGTGCAAGCAGAGCCCACTGAAACAGCAACGCCAGATAGGTCTAGCATTGTGACAAGGGCTTCATTGTTTATCATTTCAAAGCCAATGTTTACAATACCTTGAACTTTTTGAAAAGCATGACCATTTATTTTGGTGTAATTTATTTTTTGGGTTAATTCTTTTACAAAATAGTCTCTGATTTTTTTTATTTTTTGTTGGTTTACAATAATTTCTTTGGTTGCAATTTCTATTGCTCTGCCAAAACCAACAATGGCTGGGACATTGTGCGTTCCACCACGTTTTTTGCGTTCTTGATTTCCACCGTCAATTAAATCTTGACATTTTACACCATTTTTTAAATACAATGCACCACAACCCTTTGGCCCATAAATTTTGTGTGCCGACATGCTCATGGCGTCAATTTCCATATCCTCTACATCAAGCCTTACACTGCCAAGTGCTGCAACTGCATCGGTGTGAAACAAAATGCCGTTTTCGTGTGCAGTTTTTGCAATGGCTTTTATGTTTTGAATGGTGCCCACCTCGTTGTTTACAGTCATTACAGAAATAAGTATTGTATCTTTGCGAATGTTGTGCAAAATATCCGCAAGGCTTACAAGCCCAGTTTCATCTACTCCCACATATGTCACAGTAAAGCCTTCATGCTCTAAGGCCTGACAACTTTCCAAAACAGAGTCATGCTCTATTTTTGTGGTTATTATATGCTTGCCTTTTGCCATGTTTGCATGGGCAAGACCTTTTATTGCCCAGTTGTTTGCCTCACTTCCACCTGCAGTAAAATAAATTTCTTCAGATTTTGCATTGATTGCATGTGCAACTTTGTCCCTTGCTCTATCCACCAAATTTGATGCCTCTCTGCCAAAACTGTGCAAACTGCTTGGATTGCCAAATACAGCATTAAAGGCTGGTAGCATTTCGTTAAGAACATCATGAGAGCAAACGGTTGTTGCTGCGTTGTCTAAATATACCTTTTCATAAAAAATCCTTTTAATCTTGCAATATATTAACATATATTTAAACAAAAATCAATACCCAAAATATTTTTTATATAATATTATTTTGAAATTATAAATAACAAAAAAATGCAGGCAATGCCTGCATTAAATTTTTAGTTTCTATGTTCTCTCAATTTTTTTAAGAATGGTGGAATATCATTGTCTTCTACTTGTAGTCTTGAAGTTTGAACTCCATCATTGCTTTCAAATTCTGGTTTTTCTTCTTGTGTTTGAATATTTGTATTGCTTGCAAAAGATTGACCATTTCGGCTTATAGGAAAACCGTCATAACGTTTGTTAGAAAAGTTGTTAACCGCTTCTACAGTACGTTTTACAT
>JAFVQA010000152.1 GCA_017505015.1 Clostridia bacterium | reverse complement strand
TTCACCTTTTAATGCTTGTTTGATTTCGTCAAGGTTATAGTCTGTTTCTGCACTTACAGAAATTATCTGCGACACAGCATCGCCATATTCCTTGTTAATCTGCTCAAAAAATTCTTCACCGTTTATATCACTTTTGTTAACGATCAAAACAGGTTTTATATCTTGAATATAACAGTTAAGAATAATTTTGTCTACAAGCACAAAATCTGGCTGTGGCACAGATGCCACAACTATCGCCGCAACGTCAACGTTTGCAACGTTTGGTCTTATCAACTCGTTTTTTCGTGGCAAAATATCTTCTATAACTGCTTTTTTATATTCATTAAAAAAGAACTCTACGTTGTCACCAACAGAAATTTCTATGTTGTTGTAAGAAAGTTTTTTTCTAACTTTTGCTGCAACAGTTTTTCCATTATGCGAAATATAAAAAAAGCCACCTATTGCTTTTATTACTTTACCTTGTTGTATTTTCGTTTTCAAGATAATTATTCCTCAATTGCCCACACGCACCATTTATATCAACACCCATTTGTCTGCGAATTGTTGCAGATACGTTCATTTCTTCAAGCATTTTTAAAAATTCTTGCGCTTTGTCGTTTTTTGTTGCCCTAAAACTTCTTTCTTTTACAGGATTGAGCCTTATAAGGTTGAGATGGTTAGAAAACCCCCTCAAAACCTTTGCAAGATTTTCTGCATCTTTTCTTGTGTCATTTTGACCTTCTATCAAAGTATACTCAAAAATAACCCTGCGTTTTGTCTTGTCAAAATAATATTTTGCAGCAGAAATAATTTCTTCTACCGAATATTTATTTGCAATCGGCATAATTTCTTTTCTTCTTTCGTTGACAGGTGAGTGCAACGAAATTGTAAGGTTTACAGGGATTTCAAGATCTGCAAACTTTTTCATTTCTGGCACAAGACCACAAGTAGAAAGCGAAATATTGCGATAAGAAACGTTTAAACTATCTTCGCTGTTTACTAAATTTAAAAATTTAACAACGTTGTCATAATTGTCAAAAGGTTCGCCACTGCCCATCAAAACAATGTTTGTAACCTGCCTTTTATCAATTGTTCCACCATTTTCTGCATTGGCTGTGATAACTTGTGACAAAATTTCGCCTGGCGTTAAACTTCTTACAAGACCATTAAGTGTAGATGCACAAAATTTACAACCCATTCTGCAACCAATTTGTGTAGAAACACACAATGTGTTGCCATATTTATAATTCATCAAAACGCCTTCAATAACGTTGCCGTCATGAAGTTTAAAAAGATATTTTTGAGTTTTATCTTTAGAAACAAGTTTTGTATGAATTTTTGCAGGTACAGCAATATATTTTTCTTTGAGCAAAGCACGTGTTTTTTTGTCTACGTCTGTCATTTCGTCAAAATCAACACCACGCAAAACCCAATTATAAACTTGTTTTGCTTTATATTTTGGCAAATTTATCAAAGCAAATTCTTCAACAATTTCTGCCAGATTCATATCCAACAATATTTTCATTAGCAAATCCTTTTAATTTTAGCAATAAAAAAACCTT
>JAFVQA010000151.1 GCA_017505015.1 Clostridia bacterium | reverse complement strand
GATGTTTCAGTTTTGACTGATTACGATAAAATGACAATTGTGCCAACAGGATGTCACGGTTTTTGCGAACAAGGTGTTTTGGTAATTATCCCTGATAAACACGTAACTTATGTTAAAGTTCGTTATAAAGATGTTGAAGAAATTTATGAAAGCCATGTTAGAAATAACAAACCGGTTGAAAGATTACTTTATACAGACCCAATGTCAGGTGAACACGTTCACAAAAACGAAGAAATCAATTTTTATGCAAAACAAACTCGTACAGCTTTAGCAAACTGTGGTAAAATCAACGCGGAATGTTTAGATGAGGCAATTGCAGTAAGAGGTTATGAGGCATTAGCAAATATTTTAGAAGAAAATAATCCTGACGCGGTCATTGATACAATAGAAAAATCAGGGTTAAGAGGTCGTGGAGGCGGAGGTTTCCCAACCGGCAGAAAATGGAGATTTACAGCAGCTAACAAAGGTGGTAAATCCTATGTTGTATGTAACGGTGACGAGGGTGACCCAGGTGCATTTATGGATCGTAGCATTATGGAAGGCGATCCTCACAAAATGATAGAGGGAATGATGATTGCAGCCTATGCAGTTGGTGCACAAGAAGGCTATGTTTACGTTCGTGCTGAATATCCTTTGGCTATCAGTCGTTTGAAAAAAGCTATTCATGATGCAAAACAAGCAGGTTTGTTGGGTGATAACATTATGGGAACAGATTTCAGTTTCCATTTGCACATCAACAGAGGTGCAGGTGCATTTGTTTGTGGTGAAGGCAGTGCTTTGACTGCTTCTATCGAAGGAAACAGGGGTATGCCACGTGTAAAACCACCTCGCACAGTAGAAAAAGGCTTATTTGAAAAACCAACTGTATTAAACAACGTAGAAACTTATGCAAACGTTCCAATGATCATTTTAAATGGTGCAGAATGGTTTAAAAAAATTGGCCCTGAAAACAGCCCGGGAACAAAAGCATTTGCTCTTACAGGCAGTGTAAAAAACACAGGTTTGATCGAAGTTCCAATGGGAACAACTTTGCGTGAAGTAATTTTCGAAATTGGTGGCGGAATTAAAGATGACGGTGAATTTAAAGCTGTTCAGATTGGTGGTCCATCTGGTGGTTGCCTTATTTCTCCACACCTTGACATAAGTCTTGATTTTGACTCATTAAAGAAAATGGGGGCAATGATTGGTTCTGGTGGTCTTGTTGTTATGGACAGCAATACTTGCATGGTCGAAGTAGCACGTTTCTTTATGAATTTTACGCAAAACGAAAGTTGTGGCAAATGTGTTCCTTGCCGTGAAGGAACAAAACGTATGTTGGAAATTTTGGAACGCATTGTTGCTGGCAATGGAACTGTTGCAGATCTTGACCTCTTGGAAGAATTGGCTGTAATGATTACAGACACTGCTTTGTGTGGTTTGGGAAAAAGTGCGGCATTGCCAGTAATGAGCACTTTAAAAATTTTCCGTGATGAATATCTGGAGCACGTTGTTGATAAAAAATGTAAATCAGGCACTTGCACAAATCTTCGCCGTTTTGTAATTAACCCAGAAAAATGCAAGGGTTGTTCAAAATGTGCACGAAATTGTCCTGTAAATGCAATTTCCGGCAAGATAAAAGAGCCTTACGTAATTGACAGTTCTGTGTGCATAAAGTGTGGTGCATGCGAAAGTGCTTGTCCTTTTGGAGCAATTCACGTTGAAAAATAGGGAGATAATTGATGAAATATATTACAATTAACAACAGAAAAGTTCCTTTTGATAACGAAAAAAACCTGTTGACGGTAATTCGTAAATCAGGAATTGATTTACCTACTTTTTGTTATCACTCAGAACTTTCTACATATGGTGCTTGCCGTATGTGTGTGGTTGAAGATGAAAAAGGCAAAGTTTTTGCTTCTTGTTCAGAAGAGCCAAAAGACGGCATGGTGATTTATACAAATACACCAAAACTTCAACATCACAGAAGAATGGTTTTAGAATTGTTATTGGCATCACATTGCAGAGATTGCACAACTTGTCGTAAAAATGGTGACTGCACTTTGCAAAGACTTGCAAAGCAACTTGGTGTAAACCAAATTCGTTTTGAAAACACAAAAGAACAAAAACCACTTGACGATTCATCAAATTGCATCGTTATTGACTCAAATAAATGCATTCTTTGTGGTGACTGTGTTCGTACTTGCGCAGAAATTCAAGGTCTTGGCATTTTGAACTTTGCTCATCGTGGTTCAGAAATGAGGGTTATGCCTGCATTTAACAAACCAATTGCAGAAACTGATTGTGTTGGTTGTGGACAATGCCGTGTTGTTTGCCCAACTGGTGCAATTACAATCAAATCAAATGTGCATAAAATATGGAATTTGCTGGCAGATAAAACAAAACGTGTTGTTGTTCAAATTGCTCCTGCGGTTCGCATTGCAATCGGTGATAAATTTGGTATTCCAAAGGGTGAAAATAGCTTGGGTAAATTGGTTGCAGCACTTCGCAGAATTGGCTTTGACGAAATTTATGACACCAACTTTGCGGCAGATCTTACTGTAATAGAAGAATCTAAAGAGTTTCTTGAAAGATTAAAAACAGGCGAAAATTTGCCTTTGTTTACTTCTTGTTGTCCTGGCTGGGTAAAATTCTGTGAAAAAAGATATCCAGAATTCAGAAAAAACGTTTCTTCTTGCCGTTCACCACAACAAATGTTCGGTGCTCTTTTGAAAGAAGAAGGTCGAATGAACAAAGAAGACAACAGAGAAACAATTGTTGTTTCAATTATGCCATGCACTGCAAAAAAAGATGAAATTTTGCGTCCAGAACACTTTACAGAGGGCGTTCAAGACGTAGATTACGTTCTTACGACGGTGGAGGCAACCCGTATGCTTCGTGAGGCTGGTATAGATTTGGCGCAAATGCCATCTGAAGCTTTGGATATGCCTTTTGGTCTTTCATCTGGCTCAGGCTCAATTTTCGGCGTTACAGGCGGTGTTACAGAAGCCGTTCTTCGCAGAATCGTTAACAGCAGCAAAACAGAAGATCTCGAAGAAATTGGTCTCTTAGGTATGCGCGGTGACGAAAGTTTTAAAGAAATTTCAATTACAGTCGGTGAACGTGTTGTAAAAATTGCCGTGGTAAATGGTTTGGCGGTTGCGGATGATTTGCTCAAAAAGATTAAATCTGGCGAAGTTCATTATGACTTTGTAGAAGTTATGGCCTGCAAGCGTGGTTGTATTGCAGGTGGTGGACAGCCAACGCCAATTGGGGTTCGTACTAAAAAAGCACGTATGGAAGGTCTTTACAAAATTGATCAGGCTTCGCAAATTAAACTTTCAAACGAAAATCCATTTATAACAATGTTATATAATGGTTTGCTTAAAGGAAAAGAGCATAAATTGCTTCATAATCATAAACAAGAAAAATAAGAACAGATACAGGAGTGAAAGCTCCTGTATTTTTTTTCTAAAAATGTAAAGTTTGCTTGACAAAATCTTTTATCATTGATATATTATCAATGTAAAGTTAACTTTACATTAGTTTATTCAGGAGGTCTCTTTTGAAAAATAAAATTGAAGAAATAAGAAAAGAACGTGGCATTCGTCAGGAAGAATTTGCTAAATCGATGGGTGTATCACGTCAAACAATAAGTTCGCTGGAAAACGGACGATATAATCCGTCAATTTTTTTAGCTTATAAAATTGCAAAATTTTTCAATATGACGATAGAAGAAGTTTTTGTTTTTGATGAGGAGGAGTGAAAGTGAATTTCAATAAAGCGTTTATAATAAAAAATATTGTTTTGTTTGTTTTGGGTGGAGTATTGATTGCATTAGGCTTCGCAAATATTGTTGATGAATTCTGGAGTAGTTTGGGTTTTGCTCTCATATTTGTAGGGATTGTAAGACTTGTTCAAACCTATCGTTTTAAAAATGACAAGAGCTACAAAGAAAAAGTGGAAATTGCATCGAAAGATGAACGCAACCATTTTATTCGTTCAAAGGCCTGGGCTTGGGCTGGGTATTTGTTTATCTTTATTGCAGGTATTTCAGTAATTATATTTAAAATGATAGGGCAGGATTTATTGTCGTTTGCAGCAAGCAGTGCAGTGTGTTTAATTATGATTTTATTTTGGTTTTCTTATTTGATATTGCAAAAAAAATATTAATTTAAAAACAAAAAAGGCAGGAAAAAATCCTGCCTTTTTTAATGAATATTTTATTTAAAAACTAATAAAATATCATATGTTAAAATACTTTTATAATTTGTTTTGCGACCTTTTATACGACTTTAAAAACAACAAAAAAATTATCCTTTCTGTTTTGTTGTTTTTTGTTTTTGGAGTGACGGCAGGGGGCTTGCTAAAAGTCAAATTGTGTGGTTACAGCTGGCTTTTTACAAACAGTTTTTTCAATTGTTTTTTATTTTTGTTTTTATATTTT
>JAFVQA010000150.1 GCA_017505015.1 Clostridia bacterium | reverse complement strand
AGGTAAATTGTGTTTGTGCTGTCTTCTGTTACACCCTGGAAAGTTTTAAACATAAGGTTAAATTTTCTGATTGGTGTAAAGTCGCATTTGCCACAAACAGGGCAAACGATTTTGTGTTCGTTAATAAAGTTTGCCATATCTTCGTTAGACATAGAGGCAACTTTAACGTCGTTCATTTCTTTTTTTGCAATATATGCTTCAATGAGTTGGTCTGCACGGTGTCTTGTGTTGCAACCTTTGCAGTCCATGAGTGGGTCACTAAAACCACCAACGTGGCCAGACGCAACCCAAGTTTGTGGGTTCATCAAAATTGCACAGTCAACACCAACGTTATATGGGTTTTCCTGCACGAATTTTTTCCACCATGCTTTTTTAACGTTGTTTTTAAGTTCTACACCCAAAGGGCCGTAGTCCCAAGTGTTTGCAAGACCGCCATAAATTTCACTGCCTGCGAAAATAAAGCCTCTGCCTTTGCAAAGATTGACCAATTTGTCCATAGTCAATTTATTATCCATTTTTTCCTCCTGACAAAACAAAAGGGTTATTTTGTTTTGTTTCAGTAAATAATATTATATAAAATATACTATATTATTCTATAAAATCAAAGTTGTGTTGTCAAGTGTTGTTAGACAAACCTATTGACAAAAGTATAACAAAAGTTTATCATTATCCAAAAATAACAAAAAAAGGAGGGATATTTATGAATCGTTCATCAAACCCTGCAATAAAAAAACTCAACAGTCAGCCGGATGCTTTTGGTTTTGGTGCTGTCGAAACTGCATCATATGCAGGCATTGGCATTAAAGTTGGCATCTATCTTGCACTCACAATCGTTTCTGCAATTTTGTTTGTGGCTTTGTTGCCAATAATTCTCACAAACAACCCAACACTTGCAATTGCATTGCTCATTATGTTTTTTGTAACAGCAGGCATAAGCAGCATCGTTGCGGCATTTCGCCCTAAAGCAGCAGGTTTTGCAGGTGGCATTTATTGCGTGGCAGAAGGTGCAGTGGTTGGCCTTGTTTCTTCTTTGTTCGAGGCAGTTGTTCAAGGTGTTATAATCATGGCACTTTTGGCAACAGTTTTCACTTTGGCAGTAGTTGCATTGCTTTATTTTACAGGCATCGTTCGCGTTGGTTCAAGATTCCGCCGTTTTGTGCTTGTTGCACTCATTTCATTGTTGCTCACACAACTCGTGTTTTTCTTGCTCACACTTTTCGTGCCGTCAGTAGCACTCGTGTTTTATGACAACTTTGGTTTGCAACTCATTGTCAGCCTTGTGTTTATCCTTGTTGCTGCACTTTGCATGTTTACCGACTTTGACAACATGACAAACATTGTAGAAAATGGTCTTTCAAAAAATTACGAATGGTATGCTGCATATGGCCTTATGGTAACTCTTATCTGGTTGTATATGGAATTTTTGCGTCTTGCACTTATCATTTTTTCAAACAGAGACTAACAGTTAAACAAAAAACCACCCAAAAGGGTGGTTTTATTTTTTTTCATTTTTTTTGTCAACTTTGCGTGAGTCCCAAACAAATTCTAAAATTTCTTTTATAGTTCGTGCAAAAAAATCTTGTGTTTCTTCGTCAAGGTTTTTATATTTATCTTTCAATGCTTTTCTGTTTTTAAAAGCCAAAAACAGCATTTCTTTTTTAGATTTAAAGTCAGTTATTTCTGCTGTGTCAAAAAAATCAAACAACAAATCGATAAATTCTTTGCGCTTTTTAACTGATATGCCATGCAACCATCTGTTGAGCGATTCGTTAAAAGTCATCCAACCGGGTTTTATCTGTTCAACAGGTACAAAATTATGGTCTTGTATTATCCAAAGATAAGGGTCGTGCTGAAATATTGATTTTCCTTTGCTGTCAACAACACGATAAGGCGTTGGGTTTTCAAAAAGCATGCCTATGATAGAAGATGATGGCACGGTTTTTTCAATTTTAGGGGCTATTTTTTTATATCCTTTTTCCCAAAAGAATTCTTTGCAGAACCCAGGCCCGTCGTGACAAAAAATCTTGTCAATTTTTCTTTGCAAAAGCCAGTTTGATTTTGCTCCTGCATAAACAGCAAGGTTGCCACCCTTAGAGTGCCCACCAAGAATAATGCGTTTTTTTCTGTGTTTTTTTGCAATTCGTTTTAAATATGCAACTGCTTCTTGTTGTGCAGGCACACTTTGCATAAACGACATGTTTGCATCTTCTTTCCAACCGGTAACAGTTGCATCTGTGCCACGAAACGAAACGTAAACAAAATTTTTGTTGGCAAAACAAACTGCCGCAAACTGTTTTTCGCTTTCGTGACAAAAAACGTTTTCATAGTCGCTCACAACAAAGTCTTTATATCTGTCAGAAACAACAACGGCTTTAAGCAAACGATAGTGGTTTTGAAATCTTTCGCCAATTTTTTCTGGAACAACAATGTTGTTTACGTCAATTTCGCAAAAGGGGGTTTTGTTTTTGGTCAAAATCTTTTCAAATGCAAAATATGACAAGGTGGCAAAAACAAGACTGTCAACGTTGTTAAAAGGTGTTTGTTCAAGCGATGTTTTTTGCATTGCAATTACGTCTTCAATAATGTTCATATTTAAATTATATTATCTAACCAGTTTTGTGACAAGCATAAAAATAAAAGGGGCACAAAACGTGCCCCAAAAAAGTTATTTAAAATTTGTCTGCAACAGCTGTCACGCAAAAACGATAAGTTGAGTCAACTGCTTTCTGGCATGCTGCCAAAGTTTTATACGATGCACCTATGCACAAAATGCTTTTCTTTTCGTTGCGAAGTTTAAACACGTAGTTTTTGTTTTTGTCACGGTCAATAACAAAGTTGCCAGCCAAAGCATTTTTGCGAATATTCTGCAAAGATGATTTTGCGGCTTTTTCACTGCTTACGTATTCGCTTGACAAAAGCAATTCGCCGTTAGATGCAAACAACTGTGCGCAAAAATATCCTGTGTCATCGTCTTCAACAATTTTCCATTTGCCTTTAAGTGCAGATTTTTCGTCTACGTTTTTGTTAGGAGCGTATTCTATTATAGTAAGGTCTTCTTCAATTTTTTCACTCAAAACGGCACTTTCGGCAAATCGTTTAACAGATTCAACCGATTTAACGCAAGATTGTTTCGTGCTATAAACTTCGCCAACGCAAAGCAATCTGTTTGCAGAGCTTTTAAGTTTATAAAAATATCTTTTTGCCTTGTCTTGAACAAGCTCAAAATTGTCAAGAGCAACGTTTTTCTTTATAGTTTCAATGCCTTGAATTGCACCGTCAACAGAAGAATAAACTTCACTTGTCAGCAAAACTTCGCCGTTAGATGCTAAAAGATATGCAGCATATTCAACTTCACCTTTATGTTTGATCACCCATTTGCCAACAACTTTTTTCTTTTCTGCAACAGGCTTGTCATTAACTTTTTTGTCAGTTTACTTTTTGATAGT
>JAFVQA010000149.1 GCA_017505015.1 Clostridia bacterium | reverse complement strand
GGCGGTTGCAGATGATGGCGAATCTGATCTTCCGGAAGTACCTGTCCCAAAAGGACAAGGTGCTGGCCCTTGCCAACTCCATTCTGGAAGCCCACATCGCAGATACGGAAGAAACCCAGAACAATGAGGAACTGCTGAAATCCAGGCAGGCGGAACTGGCCCGCCTGTCCAAGAAGCTGGACGGCTACATTGAAATGCGCTCTGAAGGCGATCTCAGCCGGGAAGCTTTTCGAATGAAGTGCGCTGAGCTGGAACCCAGGATACAGCAGCTTCAGAAAGAGATCGAAACCCTGACGGCAGAAGCGGCCCCCAAGGAAGTAGTGGACTACACGGAAAAGCTCACTGTTCTCCAATACGCTCTGGAACAGTACACCAACTGTGATGAGGGACAGGACGTTCCGGAATCAGTCATCGAAGCCTTTGTAGCGAAGATCGTGGTATCCAAGGATGGTTTCGACTGGTATCTGCGGTTCGACGGAGACCCGGACAAGCCGCTGCACTGCCAGTTGCAGGGAAAACGCAAGCAAACAACGAAAATCATGGTTGCGGGGGATATTTCCCCCGCCGTGAATAACGGCACCACAGGCTGCTCTGAAGGACTAATCTTCTGATCCTTTGATCCAAATAATGACCGCCCATGGTTTAAAACCATGGGCGGTTTTTGTTGTTCTTATATGGCAGGCCAACCATGCTTTGGCAAGACAGGAATACAGCTTGCATATGACGGGGCAGCGCCCGTTCGATTATAGGTCAGAGGTGTAAGTACAGTAATGTATTCAGCTGACTGATACTAATAGGTCGAGGGCTTGATCACAAAGACTTTGCTCGATGCAGTTATCCATGTTCATTTGTTGAAGAAGGTTACAACTGACATAAGTCAGAGTAATACAATAGCGGTGGCAATGGCGAAGAGGTCCCACCTGTTCTCATACCGAACACAGAAGTTAAGCTCTTCAGCGCGGAAAGTACTTGGCTGGCGACGGCCCGGGAGGCTAAGACGCTGCCGCTTCCAATAAAGACGACTAGAGATAGTCGTCTTTTTTTTGTTTGTTTTATTCTTTCTTATTTTTTCTTTTCTAAAGCCAGCAGTTGGCATTGCGACCAGGGGATTTTGCAGACAAAAGTCAGGTTTATTGCGAGTTAACCAAAAACAATAAAAAAGAACAATAATGTATAAAAATCTATATAATTTTTGTTTTAAGTGGTAGACCTGTTTGTTTTAACGTTTAAAAATGAAAACAAATTCACATTGTTCACCCATAAAAAACAAAACCATATTGACTTTTATTTTGTATATGTTAGAATTTTGACATGGGGATAAATTTTATTAAATTTTTATAAAATTCTTCTTAAGGAGGTAAATTTATGAAAAAACTTAGTTTGATAATGGCGATGGTTCTCATCGCAACTATCGGCGGCGTATATGCAACATGGACGTATGGTGGTACTAGTGTTGGTGTTACAACCCGTGAAATTACAATTTCTATTCAAGGTGCCCAACAAACAGGTGTAAAAGGTGAATTGACAATTACATTGTCAACAGGATATTCTCTGTTGATTTCTGATAGTGGTAACTATGTTCCAGAACTTAAAGAAGAAGGATATATATCAATTGTTTTTTCACCAGCTAATGGTGCATCAGAAGATGTAAAAGCAAATGGTATTCCAGTATATTTGAAGACGGTATTGGAAACACAAGCTGTATTTACAAAGCCAGATAGTAGTGGAAGTATTGATGTTTTTGAAGCAAACAATGATAGCTATACACTTCTTGAGTCATCACACTTGACTGGTAGTTATGCAGATTTGGGTTATGATGTATCAGCTGTAATTAAGAATGGTAAATTAGTGCCTAATAAGGAAGCAAGAATTGCATTAAGTGATTTGGGTATGGACTTGACGGATGAAATGAAAAGCTATCCATTGAATTCTATTGAGAAACATTCTGCTATGCAACAAGCAATAGGTTCAAATGTTCACTTTAAGATTTATGTTTCAGAGACTAATATCTAGTTCATAATAAATACAATTAAATGTAAATAGAATAATTTATTAGAATCCAAATTTATCCCACGCTTCTATTTTGGCGTGGGATAATTTATTCCCATAAAATATTTTTTACAAAACAGATTTAACAAATCTGTGTAAAGGTGCAAAACATGGCGGGTTATCAGGTATATCAATTTATACTTTCGTTGATAGTGTTCGTTATTTTGACTGGTTTGTTCACTTTTTTTATCGTTTGGATAATAAGGTTGAATTTGCAGTTAATAAATGCTGGCACACACGACGAAAAGATAACAACAGAATATAAAAAACAACAGGAAAAAAAGCCAACTTTGTTTGGTAAAATTATCGACAAGGTTGTGCTTGTTTTGTGTTGTGTCGTGATTTTTGGAGCATTTGCCTTTTCAATAGCAGTAGAAGCAAACGGTGGCAAGGTGTGCACTGGCTTGCCTGTGCTTAACGTTGTTGAAAGTGACAGTATGTCATTTGTGAGTGAAGACAACAAATATAGCTATGGCAAAGGCTATACTGATCAGTTCCAGATGCTGGATATTGTTTTGACGCATGAATTGCCTGCAGAAAAAGACCTTAAAATTGGTGACATTGTTGTTTATAAACAAAACGACATAATGATTATTCACCGTATCGTTGCTATAGAAGAACCAAACGATAAACACAGCGAAAGACACTTTTTGTTGCAAGGTGACGCAAACAAAAATGCAGATATGTTCCCTGTAAAATATGACCAGATGAAGTCTATATACAAAGGGCAACGTATTCCGTTTGTGGGCAGTTTTATCAAGTTTATGCAATCGCCTGCAGGCTGGTTGTGCATTTTGCTTGTGGTGTTTGCCATTGTTGCAACCCCACTTGCAGACAAAAAACTTGTAAACGCAAAAATAGCAAGGTTGAAACTGATGGGCGTTATTGCAGATGAATCAGGCGCAGAATCAAACAATGAATCAATTGCTGAAGAAGATTCAAATGCTGAATCAAGAGATGAAACAGAATTTGAAGAAATGGTTGAAACAGATGATGAAACTGAAGTTGAACAAGAGTCTGAACCAACAACAGAACCAGTAATTGAAGAAGAAACTGAATTGTTAGCAGAAGAAGACGTTTGTGAAAGCATTGAAATAGGCTGTGCTGATGAACAGGTTGAAAGTGCTGATGAAGAAATTGTCGCTGAATTTGCAAAACAAGATAATCAAACAATCGTTAACGACGAAAACAATGCAGACGTTGTTGCAACTCAAACAAGACCTTTTGGAAACTTTGGTGTTGGTAAAACGTTTGAACAAAAAATAAATGATGGCAACGAGGTGCTTGCACACAGATATTATCAGATATCTGACTTGTTGTGCAGTATTCAAAAATGTCGCGTGGTGCGTGGCAAACGTTTTGAAACTTATCGCACGGGCAACAGTGGTGTTGCAAAACTTGCAATAAGGGGCAAAACGCTCAACGTATATTTGTCAGTTGACCCAAACGACTATCAAAACACAAAATATAAATTTGTTGACGTGTCTGACAAAAAAACTTTTGCACACTATCCTATGCGCCTTAAAATCACGAGTGATCGTCAGTTGCGCTGGGCAAAAGAACTCATTCGTGACATGGCAAAACAACACGGCTGGAGCATTGTAGAACCACCTGTTGTTGAGCAGGAAAGTGAAGAAGAAAGGCACAACAAACTTTTCTTTGCACATTTGCAAGGAATGAGAAAGCCAAAAACCTTCGAACAAAAACTTGCCGAGGCAAACGAAACTTTAAAAGCAAGATATGAACAAATAACAGATTATCTCAACAATATCAAAAAAGTTTCGGCACGCCAAAGCAAAAAATGTTTGACTTATCGAAGGGGCAGGGTTCCTGTTGCAAAACTTGTTATTCGTGGCAAAACACTCAACCTTTATTTGGCACTCAACCCAGACGAGTTTGAAAACACAAAATATAAATATCAAAACGTGGCTCATCGCAAAGCGTATAAAGACTTTGCAATGCGCATTAAACTCACAAGCGAACGTCAGGTTAAATGGAGCAAAGAACTTGTAGACAAGCTTGTTGAACAAAAAAATTTAACTTTTAAACAATAACAAAAAAAAGGAGGGCAGGCATAATATGAATAGTGTTGTTAAAAGACTTGTTGCTGTTGTGCTTGCCTTTGTTTCATTGTGTTGTGTTGGTGGTGTTTATGCAACCTGGACTTATGCATCTAATTATGTAGTTCCTGTTACTCATCAAATTGTTGCAACAATGGGTGTATGGACCGAAGGTGACAACGAAGGCGATATGACCGTTGATGAAACTGACCTTACAAACAGATTTGTTGCGATTTTGAATGGAGCAGATACAAAACCAATTTCTGGTGAAACTGGCAGTTTCGCTCAATATAACGGTCTGACACCTCAACAGGCATTTGATAAAATTGTAGATGCAAGAAAAGATAAAGGATGGGGAAATTATTATACTATAAACGAACTTGGTATAGATGACCCTGACCCAAATGCTCAATATATCAAAAAGTTGCTTGGGTTAGAAGAACACCCTGGTTTTTCTACAGTTATTCACTTTGACGACTCTGACGTTGGTTATTCATTGTATACTACACGTGTTGACGTAAATGCAAAAGACGAAAACGGCAACTACGTTGTTACAGACCAAATGGTTTCAGATGAAAATTATTATATTTTTCCTGTAAACAAAACTACTTTTATAGAAAAAGGCGGTCAGATTTTTGCAGAAAATATTTATGCGGGATATTCTCGTGTTATCTGGTATTATGAAGAGCTTAATCAACAAAGTGACGAAATAAGAACGTTTGACGTTGTTTTGTGGGGAACAGGTGAATCAGCAGACCTTGCAAACAAAAAGGCAATAGGTTTTGATGAAGCAAAACTTTCTACTGCAGAAAAAGAATTTACTGTTCAAAACACAAACGAATCTATCACATTGTGGTTTGCTATGGAGCTTGGTGACCTTAATGGTTGGAGTGGTGGTGCAGGCAGTGACGTGTTTATGTTTAAAGGAAACAACTGCACGATTACTTTGTATCAGTCAAATGGAACAACAGTTATAAATCCATCTGCAAACAACAGATATACATTAAATGGCAACACGACTTATTATTTTAAAGTGGAATATACTGCTGGTGACAAGGCAGAAAATATTTCGTTTGTAGCAAGCAGACCATAAAAACAAAAAAGACGGAGCAAAAACTCCGTCTTTTATTTTTATAAAATTTTTTTCAACTGTTCAAGTTTGGTTATGCAAAAAGTTGCATCAACTTGTTTGCCTGTGCCAAATTTGTCAAACCAGCAAGTGTCAATGCCATATTCTTTTCCACCCGTTATATCTGCCGAAACAGAGTCGCCAATTATCATGACTTCGCTTTTTTGTGGATTGCCAAGTGATTTAAAACAAAAATCAAAAAACTCTTTGGTTGGTTTTTGGTGACCAATTTTTTCAGATATAAAAAAGTGACTGAAAAATTGTTTTATGCCGGCATTTTGCAACCGTTGCAATTGTTGCTCAAACGGTGCGTTGCTTGCCACACAAAGGGTATATTTTGGCGTTAAATATTGCAAAATTTGTTTTGCTCCGTCAATAAGTGCAGATTGTTTTGCAAGGTTTGCCAAAAAAAGTTTTTCAAATTCAATCGCATTTTTGTCAATTGCATTTTGTTCAAAAATCATTTTCCAGCGTATTTCATATAATTGTGGTCTTGTTAATTCGCCAAGTTCAATTTTGTGCCATAAAATATCGTTTGTTTTTTGATAGGTTTTAAAAAGTTTGTTGTCAAAACAAATTTCAAAATCTGCACACGCCTGCTTTATTGCAAGGCATGAACATTCGTCAAAATCCATAAGAGTGTTGTCAACGTCAAACAAAATTATCTTTTTCATAGGCAAATTATATCAAAAGCAAAAAGCAAAAACAATAGCAAACAAAAAAGACACTCCAAAAAAGGAATGTCTTTGCTTTTAACAATTAAATTTCGCTAAACCCAAGCAAAAAGTCGGCAGATACGTTAAGTGCACTGCATATCAAATAAAATGTGTCTAAACTTGGCACAATGTCACCTTTTTTATGATCACTGACTGCCTGTTCGCTTACAGAAATTTTAGCAGCAAGTTGCTTTTGCGTCATGCCACTTTTTTCCAAGGCTTCTGCAAACCTTTTTACAAAAATTTCTCTCATATATCATATTGTACTATACAACTAATCAGTTGTAACTTGATGGCCTATGTAATTTGTTATATATTATAAAAAACTCTCTGCGATGCAGAGAGTTTTTATCACCTTGCTTATTTGCCAGGGTTTGGGTTGTTTGTTGTTTTCATAGATTTT
>JAFVQA010000148.1 GCA_017505015.1 Clostridia bacterium | reverse complement strand
CTTCCAACGGAGCAAATTTTAAAGACAAAGTTTTTATACCAACACCCTTAAAGGCTACGTCAGCATTTTCACCCTTTATCAAAATTATCACACCTTCACCAAAAACTTTATGTTTTACCTTTTGTCCTTTTTCAAATTTAGACAAATTGCTGTTTTTTGCATTGCAACTCAAACCGTTGCTTTGCATAACAGGTTTTGACAAAACTGCTTCTTTAGGTTTTACAAAATCATCTACGTCGCTGAAAAACTCAGAAATCAACGTTGGTTTGCTTTGACCAAACATATATCTGTTTTTTGCACAAGTAAGATACAACCTTTCTCTAGCACGTGTTACCGCAACGTACATAAGGCGTCTTTCCTCTTCCATTTCCGAATTGTCAGTTTTTGCACGAGAATTAGGAAAAATTCCATCTTCTAAACCAACGACAAAAACAACCTTAAATTCGAGACCTTTTGCTGCGTGTATGGTTGCAAGAGTAACGAAATTGCTGTCATCATCAACGTCTCTGTCAGCAACGAGTGTAACACTTTCGACATAATCTCTCACACTGCAACCAGGGTTTTGTTTTACAAATTCTTCTACAGAATTCATAAATTCATCAAGGTTGCGGATTCTGTCCATTTCTGCTTCTTTATCACTTAACGAATCTCTATATGCAGTTTTATTTATAACAAAATTTACAAATTCTGCAACTTCGTGGTCTTTTTGAAAAAGATACAATTCATCAATCAAATGAGCAAAACCCAAAAGTTTTGTACGAGTACCCTTGTTAAATACAGACAACAATTCTTCATTAGTCAATACCTGCAAAATAGGCATTTTGTTTTGATCTGCAATTTGAGCAAGTTTTTTAATTGTAGTATCACCTATTCCACGTTTTGGCACGTTGATAATGCGCAACAATGATTCGTCGTCATACAAGTTTGTAACAACTTTTAAATATGCCACAAGATCTTTAATTTCTTTTCTTTCAAAAAACTTAAATCCACCAAAAACTTTTGCAGGAATGCCCAATTTTGTGCATTCTTGTTCAAACGAACGCGACAAAGCATTCATTCTCATAAGAATTGCAAAATCACTGTATTGCATATTGCAATATCTCACAAGACTTTCTATCTGCGAAATAACGTAATAAGCCTCTTCACTTTCGTTATAACCGCAATAAGTTTCTATTCTTACACCGTCACCATTTTCAGTCCACAATTTTTTATCGTGACGTTTTTTATTTTTGCAGATAATTTCATTTGCAACGTTGAGTATCTTTTTTGTAGAACGATAATTTTGCTCTAACTTAAACACTTTTGCATCAGGAAAATCTTTGTCGAAATTAAGTATATTTTTAATCTCTGCACCACGCCAACCATAAATAGACTGATCATCGTCGCCTACTACAAACAAATTTTGGTGTTTGCTTTGTAACATTTTTAAAATTTCATATTGAACTGTATTTGTATCCTGAAACTCGTCTACAGAAATATATCTGAATCTATTTGAATATTTGTCTAAAACTTCTTTGTTGCTTTTAAAGAGTTTGAGCACATTCAAAAAGTAAATCATCAAAGTCCATAGAATTAGCTCTTTTGAGCATTTCTTCATATTTTTTATAAATTGAAACTATTGTATCAATTTGCCTTTCATAGCCATATTCAAAACCATATCTTTCTGGCGACAATGCAGCATTTTTTGCCTTTGAAATATGCCACATGGCATTTTTTGCTATATTATCGTCATCAAGATGCATATCTGTAACAATACGTTTTATAAGTTTTTCACTGTCAGTATCAGAATAGATAGAAAAACTGCTTGTATAACCAAGATGTTCTGCCTCGAAACGCAAAATTTTTGCACACATGCTGTGAATTGTAGAAATCCACATTTTGTCTGCGCAATCGGTTACTTCTGCAAGACGAGATCTCATTTCAGCACTGGCTTTGTTAGTAAAAG
This sequence comes from Clostridia bacterium, assembly GCA_017505015.1. Lineage (GTDB taxonomy): Bacteria > Bacillota > Clostridia > Christensenellales > CAG-314 > Heteroclostridium. The sequence goes on along the minus strand of JAFVQA010000148.1, from coordinate 4,125 downwards.
TAATTGCAAGTATTTCTCTTGGATTTACACCAAGTTGATTAACAAGATAAGCAATACGTTGTGTTAAAACCCTTGTTTTTCCACTGCCCGCACCAGCCAAAACAAGAATATGTCCGTCTGGTATCATTGCTTTTGTTTGAGCTTCGTTAAGTTTAATCATTTTTTCCGCCTTTAAAAGGATAAAATTACACATATATATAATAACAAATTTGGTAACAAAAAGCAAAAAAATGACAATAAAAAAAAGGCCTCAAAAGGCCTATTTTTTATACACTAATGAAAGTCTGCTTTCCTGATAAAATCTTTCTTTCATTTCTTTAAATTTGTTAGATAGTTCCAATATGTACTGCTGTTTTGCACCTTCATCCATTCGACTCATTTTTTCTTTATCTGCAAGCAAGCCTATTGGGTTCAATATAACAGCTTCTTCTGAAAGCAATTCGCAAACTTTTTTATACAAAAGCTCATCTTCTTCCGAATCCTGCACAAACAACTGCCTTGTAAGAACTTCTCTGTATTCTTTCAAAACAATGTCTTTACTTTTTCCTGCAGACTCTGCACTATCAATGTCAAGTTGTCTTTTTTTGTTTATTTCTTCCCAAAAGCCACTTTTCATTCGTGCTTTTGCCTTTTTTGCATAATCTTTTAACGTTGCCATAAAAACCCCTTGTCGAATTTTGTCGAAACCCCTAAAAAGAACAATTGCTTGCCTGTGAATTACAGGCAAGCAATTATAACCTTAGATTTTTGATTTACGTTTTCTAGCCGCTTCAGACTTCTTTTTACGTCTTACGCTTGGCTTTTCGTAATGTTCCTTGCGTCTGATATCGCTGATGATACAGTCTCTGGCACATTTTCTTTTGAATCTACGCAATGCGCTATCCAATGTTTCGTTTTCGCCAACTCTGATTGTAGACATTCTCTGTTTTCGCCTCCTTCCCAAGGAACGGTAAAATTTTCAACAAGTTAATTATACTTGTAAAGTAAAATTTGTCAAGGATTTTTAGTTCTTTTCCCAACCCAACTTTTCACCACTCAAAATATGCACGTGAACGTGATGAACAGATTGGCCACCATTTTCACCTTGATTGATAATAATTCTAAAACCTTCGTAAAGTTCAAGCTCTTTTTTGAGTGTTTTGAGTTTTTTAATGCAAGCCAAAAATTTTTGAGCCTGATCATCATTCATGTCTTCAAGCAAAGCGTAGTGATCTTTAGGAATCATCAAAAAGTGATTTTTTGCTTGTGGAGCAATATCTCTTATGATAATCATATTTTCATCTTCAAAAACCTTTTTAACTTCTAATTCGCCATTTGCAAATTTACAAAACAAACAGTTGCTCATTATATTACCTCCGCCAAAAGTCCGTCATTAAACAAACCAGTTGTTTTAACGGTATACAAAGTATTTTCGTTTATCCCTTTTTTGTCAAGATAAACTTTTATATAATTTGCAGTATACCCTGCAATATAGTCACCGTCAATATCTTCTGTCAAAATTTGCATTTCTTTGCTTATATATTTTGACAAGAATTCTTTTTTGAGTTGTATTTTTATTTCTGAAAGCGTTTCTGCCCTTTGCTTTTTAACACCGTCATTAACCTGCTTCATTTTTTCTGCAACAGTGCCTTTGCGCACAGAATAAGGAAAAACGTGAATATCACTAAATGCAACTTTTTTTGCAAAATCACACGTTTCAGCAAACATTTGCTCACTTTCCTCAGGAAAACCAACGATAATGTCAGTCGTTATTCCTGCATCTGGAAAATATTTGCGAATAAGTTTTACTTTTTGCAAATATTGTTCCGTTGTGTAATGACGGTTCATTTTTTTAAGAACGCCATCACTACCACTTTGCAACGACAAATGGAAATGCGGACAAAAATTTTTACTACCAGAAACTGTTTGCAAAAATTCATCGTCAATAACGTTAACCTCAAGACTGCCTATACGCAGCCTTACGTCTACCTTTTCATCAAGTATTTTTATTAATTCGCCAAGTGATGAACCAAAACTTTTGCCATATGAACTGATATCAATGCCGGTAAGAACAATTTCATTTACCTTGTCTTTGCATTCAATAACTTCTGCAACAACGTCATCAATACTTCTGCTTCTGCTTCTTCCCCTTAGATAAGGAATAAGGCAATAACTGCAAAAATTATTGCAACCTTCTTGAATTTTTATTGTTTGTCTGGTTTTAGTTATTTTTGCAAAATCAGTTTTTTCATAATTCAAAGGTAATTCATCAACAAAAACACCTTCTTTTTCAATCAAATCAACAATATTTGTTTTTGATGCAACGCCCTTTATAAATTTTACGTTGGCATATTTTTTAAACTGTTCTGCATTATTTTGAGATGCACAACCAATAACGAAAATTTTAGAATCATGGTTGAGTTTTACCATTTTTGCAACCGATTGCCTTGATTTCTTTTCTGCCTCAGATGTAACTGCACAGGTATTTATTATAAAAATATCCGCCTTTTTAAGCCCTTCAAAAGCATTAAAACCAGCTTTTTGCAATTTTGCAACTATAACCCCGCTTTCGTATTGATTGACTTTACAACCCAAAGTATAAACACAAATATCCATAGTCAACCTATTTTTTTAAATTAAGCACGCTTGACAAAATTGACAAAGCAAAAACACCTGCAGTTTCAGCACGCAAAATACGCTTTCCAAAAGAAACGGAAACAACGTTGTTAAATTCTTTAATTTTTTGTTGTTCTTCTTTTGCAAAACCACCTTCACTGCCAACAATGATAGCTACGTTGTTGTCAAAACTTTCGTTAAGCAAACTGTCAAGCATCATATTTTCTGTTTCATATTCGTTGCAAAAAACAACTTTATCAAAATTTGCAAGTTCTTTAAGCAAAGAATTAAACTTTATGCAGTCTTTAACGGTTGTAAGTTTTGCTCTACCACATTGTTTTGACGCTTCAAAAGCAATTCTTTCAAATCTTTCTGTCTTTTTTGCATCAAATTTTGCTATAGTAAAAGCATTTTCAAACGGAATGATAGTGTCAACACCTAATTCCACTGCTTTTTGAATGCAAAAATCCATTTTGTCGCCTTTCATGCAAGCTTGAAATAAAGTTACTGATACTCTATTTTCAGCTTGGTTTTCAAAAGACTTTTGTATAACTAGTTTTGCCTCTTTTTCACACATTTCATCAATAACACAAAGATTATCAATGCCATCATTAAAACAAACGATAACTTCTTCACCTTTACGTAAACGCAAAACCTTTTTCATATGGTTAAATTCGTTGCCTGAAATAAAAATAACATCTCCGTCACGACAACTTTCTTCAGCAAAAAATCTTCTGTATTCAGCCATTGAGTTGCACCACCATTGTTGTCCATTCACCACGACGAACAATTTTTTGAACTTCTATATTTTCTTCGCGACACATCAACAAAATATCACACTCTTTTTCAAGCAAAATGCCACTGAAAACCATTTGGGCACCAGGCTTTGCAAATCGTTTGATATCTTTTATAAAAGTAAGAATAACGTCTGCAGTCATATTTGCAAAAATAACGTCATATTTACCGTCAAATTTGTCAAAAGTTCCGCATTCTACAATACCTTTATCGCTAAGTCCATTAAGATCAAGATTTCTTTTAGTTGCCTCATATGCCTGTCTGTCATAATCTACAAAAAAGCATTTTTCAGCACCAAGTTTTAAAAAAGAAATACCCAAAATGCCACTTCCGCAACCCAAATCTGCAATTTCTTTTCCTTTTACGTCAATTGTTTGACCAAGGTTAATGCAGCTGCTTGTAGTTTCGTGCTCACCAGTGCCAAAAGCAATGCCAATGTCAAGTTTTACAACAACTTCTGTTCCTGTAGCAGTATAAGGTTCGTCATGAGGGCAAATAACAATTCGTTTTATTTTGAGTGGTTTAAAAAACTTTTTGCGATAAGTCAACCATTCGTCTGCATCAATATCTTTAACAGATATTGTCAAATTGCCAAAATCACCTTGTTTTTTCAGGTTTTCAAGTCTTTCACTCAATTCTTTCAACACTTCGTCACTTTCTTCTGCCTTTGCAAAACCTTTAACAAGCACGTCGTCAGTCAATGAATCAAGTATTTTTTGGTCACAATAATCCCAG
>JAFVQA010000147.1 GCA_017505015.1 Clostridia bacterium | reverse complement strand
GCTGAACAAATTGAGGGATGTACCAGAACATCAAAGACACCTAAAAGTACCCGCTATGGAAGACAAAACCCGCTTACAGAGCTTTGGAACAGCGAAGAACAACTCTTTGCATGGCGTAAGAGTTGGGAAATGATTATCAATGAAGAACAGGAACGTCATGGTATTGCCGACCGTGTAGATTGTCGCAGTCATGCCGCCAAAGGATTGACCGAACAGCCAACCATTCACGAGGGATACCACGCAAGAAAACTGGAATCCATGGGTATTGTTTCTGACCGCTGTGAACTGAACCGTCAGATCAGAGCAGATAACAAGCTCCTGCGTGAATTGAAAAAACAGGTGCAGAAGCTGATGAAAGCTGTCAAAGAGAACATTCCTGCCATCGCTTCTGCATTGGAAAGTCTGCGTGATCACATGGTTCTGATTCAGTATCAGTTGATCGTGAATACTTCTCAGCAGGAAGCGGTATCTTTTCAGAAAAGTCTTTTGGCTGATATGCTGACTGAATACAAAAATGTAAAATCAGAAATCAAAGCTAAAACCGCTGAGAAAAAAGAACTGATTGCAGAACAGAAAAACTGCGGTATTCACTTCATCCGTGCAAGCCGACTGGGAGAACAGATAGCTACGTTGACTGAGGATATTGAAGAACTGAGATTCCAGAAAGCACAGTTGCTGTCCCGTTTGAATTGTCAGGATAATGGAATTGCATCCCAGGACAAGAAAGTAAAAGAGATGGATACTTTCCTTGAAAAACTGGAACAGCAGCACATTACTCTATCTGAGCAGAAAGAAAGCGATAAGCAGAAATTTCTTAAAATTCGAGATGGTATTGATTTGGAGAACCAAGATGCGGTTATGGCAGAATGTGAAGCGATTCGTCCGGACGGAAAAGTGGGGCTGATTCAGAAACTGTATGCAGTCTATAAAGACAAATATCGCTCTGAAGTTTTCGATGAAGCCAACCGGCAGATTGATGCTGAGTTGCAAGAAAAGCCGATTTTGAAGAAAAAGCGATCTATCAGTGAACAGCTAAAGACACAAAGACAGGAAGTATCGCAGCACCCAAAAAAGAAGAAAGAATACGAACGATAAGAAAACCACGGCTGTTACTCTATAATGGGAGTATTAGCCGTGGTTTTATTTCTGTTTTCTTTGATATTTCCACTTTGAAGAACTGTCCGCCACAATCCTTTGGAACCTGTCGGGGAAGGAAATCAATTATGTAGCAAGGCTTTTCAAGAAGCCTGTTAATATCAGTCGTGCTGTTCACCTCGCATTTCTCTTTATCGGAGCCGCAGCGAAACTATTTTATAAATATAATAATAACAAAGAAAAGCCATACCTTTATACAGAAATTAGCATTGGAATAATTGGAATTACACTGATGCTCTGGTTTGCTATCACAGGATAACATGAAGCCCTCTGTGGTTAGTTATAACGCTAACCACAGGGGCTTTTTCACATCAGCAATATATCAATTCATTTAACACGATTTCTTCTGCCGCATTGCGGATGTTATTGCAGGCACCTACCCATGCCATCTGGTCACGAGCCTTTAATGCTTCGTTTATGCCCTGCCGTTCCTTCATTTGCAGGGTAAGCAGTTCCATTCTTTGATTAGCGGTATCATCTACCTCGTTCAGATGCTTGACCAGTTCTCCCTCCAGCAAAAGTGTATTATAAAGCACTTTACAATGCTCTTTCAAATGATGCAGACGCATTCTGCCGTACTTGCCGTAATGTGGTTCTTCTTCCGGAAGTGCAAGATCCGGATAATACATTCCATCTGCACCCAATGTATAGGTTCCACCCATTTCTTCAAAGATTGACTTCATAGAAATACCTCCAATCTGTTTACTTTATTGCTACGCTATGTTATAATACCACAAGACACATCACATATCAAGATGAGGAGGATATGAAATGCGGAAAAATGAAGACATCATAGCTATCTATTCCCGTAAGTCTAAATTTACCGGAAAAGGAGAAAGTATCGGCAATCAGGTCGAACTCTGTAAAGAATATATTCGTGTGCATTATGGTGATGCAGCTGTAGATAAAGTTGTTGTTTATGAAGATGAGGGCTTTTCCGGTGGTAATCTGAATCGTCCGGACTTCAAAAAAATGATGGATGCTGCCAAGAAACGAAAGTTCAAGGCTATCATCGTTTATCGTCTTGACCGTATCAGCCGTAATATCAGTGACTTTGCCAGTTTGATTGAGGAACTGGCTCGTCTGGATATTTCTTTTGTTTCCATTAAAGAGCAGTTCGATACAAGCACTCCTATGGGACGAGCCATGATGTATATCGCATCTGTTTTTTCTCAGTTGGAGCGTGAAACCATTGCAGAGCGTATCCGTGACAATATGCACGAACTGGCAAAGACTGGTCGTTGGCTTGGTGGTACAACGCCTACCGGCTATGCTTCCGAAGCAGTTAAGAGCATTACCATTGATGGAAAATCTAAGAAAGCCTGCAAGTTGAAATTGATTCCTGAAGAAGCTGATATTGTCCGTATGATTTATGATTTATATATAGAAACGGACTCTCTGACCTTGACCGAAGCAGCTTTGATTAAACAAGGTATTAAAACGAAGAACAATAATTACTTTACCCGATTTTCCATCAAAGCGATTTTGCAGAATCCGGTTTATATGATTGCGGATGAAGATGCTTATAATTTCTTTATTCAGAATGACACAGACCTGTTTTCTGAAAAAGATGCCTTTGACAACAAGCATGGTATTATGGCTTACAACCGTACCGATCAGGAAAAAGGCAGAGCCACAAAGTATCTTCCTGCAAGTGAATGGATTGTATCAGTCGGTAAACATCCGGGTCTGATTCCGGGAAAAGTATGGGTGCAGATTCAAGAGTCTCTGGAACGCAATAAATCTAAATCTTTCAGAAAGCCACGCAGCAACGAAGCGCTTTTGACCGGATTGCTATTCTGTAGTTGCGGTGAGCGTATGTATCCGAAAATGAGTAAACGCAAAACTGCAGATGACAAGGTTATTTACACCTATGTCTGCAAGATGAAAGAACGCAGTCAGCGCTCTGTGTGCAACAGCAAAAATGCCAATGGCAACACATTGGATATGGCTGTAGTAGAGCAGGTTAAAATGCTTGCGGAGGACAAAGATACTTTCATTGCACAGTTGGAACAGAGCCGCAGATTCTATACCGGCAATCGCATGGATTACGAACAGCGACTGGATGATATGCGAAAAGAAAAGGCAGAAACCGAGAAGAAAATCAATTCTCTGGTAGACTCCCTTGTAGATATGGGTGATAGCCCTGCCAAGGCTCATGTAACCAAACGAATTGAACAGTTGAATGGAGAATACCAGGCTCTTGAACAGCGTATTCAAGAACTGGAAGGTCTGACTTCACAGCACGCTCTTAGTGATGTTGAATTTGATTTGCTTCGTCAGTTGCTGACCATCTTTAAGGATGGTATTGATGAAATGACTGTTGAACAGAAACGTGCTGCCATTCGCACCATCGTGCGTAAGGTGGTTTGGGATGGTGTCAATGCCCATGTCATTCTGTTTGGTGTCAGGGATGATGAAATCGAGTATCCGGAAATTGCTGCCGTAGCATCTGGTAATGCTGAGGACGATGACGAAACAGAGGAACTGGTGGACTTCTCCGACGTAGATTATGATGATGACGATATGGAGGATGAACGCCTGGGAAAAACTGAACCCCTCAGTGCATCAAAAACGCATTGGGGGGAGGATAGCAAATGAAATTCTCATGGTGCTCAGGAGCAACAAAAAATATCGCACAACCTTTTCGTTAGATGAACCTTTGGGCATCGATGGCGATGGAAATGAGTTTTCGCTTATAGACGTGCTGGCAGAAAATCAAGACAGTGTTTTTCGTCAGGTAGAGTTAAAAATGTTGTCGCAAAAGTTAGACGAAGTTATGAAAAACTGCCTTACGTCGAGAGAATATAAAATTTTGCAATTGCGATATGGTCTTGGTGAAAAACCGGCATATACACAACTGAAAACTGCCGAAATGCTTGGCATATCAAGGTCGTATATTTCACGTATAGAAAAAAAGGCTTTACAAAAAATAAGAGAAAAAATAAACAAAGAGGATTATATTTTAGATTGAAAAAGTGTTTTTACAGCAGTCTTTTTGTCTTTTTAGCATAAAAAAGAGACCCTTTTGCAGTTGGCAAAAGGGTCACACAAAGCAATGAGATCAGTCTGTAAGCCGAGTTCTGTATTAAACGGTCATCTGTCTAGACCTACTGTTACCAGCAGGCTCAAGCGATTTTAGCGAACGATGCCGGGTCAGCATTTTGTCGTTCTATCTTGCACCAAGTGGGGTTTACATCATCGTGCTGTCACCAGCACGTGCGTGAGCTCTTACCTCGCGTTTCCACCCTTACACGTTGCCGTGCGGTATATCTCTGTTGCACTTTCCTTCAGGTCGCCCTGACAGGGGGTTACCCTGCACCCGTGCCCTGTGGTGCTCGGACTTTCCTCGTGCATTTCTGCCCGCGACCGTCTGGCTGACTCATTGCAGTTTATTTTACCACCATAAAAAAAATTTTGCAACAAAGTTTGCTATTGTGAGTTATATTATGCATAAACTTTGCAAAATTATTGAAAAACTAACGTTTATTTGCTAAAATATATACGTTATGAAAACTCAACAAAACACGTTATTCGATTTTGAAATTAAAAATGCCGCACCTTTAGCAGAAAGAATGAGACCACAACTCATCAAAGATTTTGTTGGTCAAAAACACATCGTGTCACCAAACACGGTGCTTTGGCGTGCAATAAAGGCAGACAGAGTTGGTAGTTGCATTTTCTGGGGACCACCAGGCACAGGCAAAACAACTTTGGCAAACGTAATTGCAAACAGCACAAACTGTCATTTCGAAAAATTGAATGCAGTTGCAAGTGGTGTTGCCGATGCAAAAAAAATTATTGACGAAGCACAAAAACGTCTTGCAACAGGCAAAAAAACATATTTGTTGCTTGACGAATGTCATCGCTGGTCAAAAGCACAGTCAGATTGTGTTTTGGGTGCAGTCGAACAGGGCATAATTTTGTTTATTGGTTCTACAACAGAAAATCCATATGCATCACTTACGCCAGCCATAGTGTCAAGATGCCGTGTTTTCGAGTTTCATTCGCTTGACGAACAAGAGATAAAACAAGCACTTAAAAGGGCGCTTGTTCACAAAAACGGTTTGCAAAGTTTCGACGTAGAAATGAGCGAAGATGCACTTGACCATATTGCATGGGCAAGTGGTGGCGATTTGCGCAAGGCATATAATGCGCTTGAACTTGCAGTTCTTACAACAGAGCCAAACGAAAATGGCAAAGTGGTGGTGGACAAGCAAACCGCAGTTGACAGTATACAAAAAAAGGCACTTTCTGTAGATGAATCTAGCTATTATGACATGATTTCTGCCTTTTGCAAAAGTTTGCGTGGCAGTGACGAAAAGGCTGCAATGTTTTGGTTTGCAAGACTTATTTCAGCAGGTTGTGACCCAATGCTTTTGGCAAGGAGACTTGTTGTTCACAGTGCCGAAGACGTTGGCATGGCAGATCCAAATGCAATGGTGGTTGCCACAAGTGCAATGAAAGCATTGGAAAAAATTGGCATGCCCGAGGCAAGAATTCCAATGGCAGAGGCAATCATTTACGTTTGTCGTGCACCAAAAAGCAACTACGTTGTAAATGCAATTGACGAGGCGTTTGATCTGGCAGAAAAATATGCCGATGCACCAGTGCCAAATCACATAAAATATAACGCATATCAACGAAGCACCGATCAGGAAAAAGCAACTTATCTTTATCCGCACGATTTTGGTGGCTGGGTAGAACAACAATATCTTCCTGACGTTCTTTATAAAAAAGATAAAAACTGAATACCTTTTCTTGACAATTTAAGGGGGGGTATACTCTTTTTGGAATATTCAAAAAGGAGAGCAATTTATGCTTATTTTACAAAATTTGTCCAAAACCTATTCAAAAGGAAAAGTAAAGGCAGTTGACAGCCTTGATTTGAAAGTTAATGATGGCGAAATTTTTGGTTTTCTTGGTCCAAACGGAGCTGGTAAATCAACTACGATAAAAATGATGACTGGCATTTTGCAACCAGATGAAGGAAATATTCTGCTTAACGGCGTGAGCATTAGACAAGAACCATACGTTTTTAAACACAACATTGGCTACGTTCCTGACAATCACGCAACTTATGACAAACTTACAGGCACAGAATATTTAAACTTTATGGGCAGTATGTACGACGTTCCTGCCGATCAGCTTGCACAAAAAGCAAAAATTCTTGCTGAAAAATTTGGCATTGCAAATGCTTTAAACGATCAGATAAAAACTTATTCACACGGTATGAAACAAAAACTGGTTGTTATTGGTTCATTGCTTCATGAACCGGAGCTTTGGGTGCTTGACGAACCTTTGACAGGTCTTGACCCACAAAGTGCATATGAACTCAAAACTTATATGAGAGAGCATGCAGACAAAGGTCACACAGTGTTTTTTTCATCTCACGTTATCGACGTTGTAGAAAAGGTTTGTGACAGAGTCGGCATCATTAAAGACGGCAAACTTGTTGCAGTTGGCACAATAGAAGAACTTAAAGAACAAAATTCTTCTTTGGAAGAATTTTTCCTTAACGTTACTAAAAAGGACGAAGTTTTTGAGGTGTAGGATATGAAAGATTTTTCTTTGCTTTTTTCTGCACTGTTTAAAAACAGTTTTCGCTTTGATGCCACAAAGGCAAAAGGTCAAAAAAAGTGGACGATGATTTTGCTTTATGGCTTTGTTGCGCTTTGTTGTTTACCAATGCTTGCACTCGTTGCGTATATGTTATACGAACTTGGCATTCTTGCAGTGCAGGCAGATGCAACAGTTGGTTTTTTGACTTGCATTTTTGGCGTTACGCAAGTGATAACTTTAATGTTTGGCCTTGCAACGGTGCTCAACACAATTTATTTTTCTAAAGATAACGAAATGCTTTTGGCATATCCAATAAAACCGCAAACGATTTTTGCAGTAAAACTTTTGTTTGTTTATATGATCGAACTCATCAGCAGCTTTGCATTGTCAGTGTTTACGGTTATACCTTTTGCGATAGGTGCACAGCTTCCTTTCTCAATAGGTTTGGTTTTTTCTTTCTTTATCTTGCCAATTTTGCCTTTGTTTCTGGCTACGATTTTGGCAATTCCACTTATGTATGGAATGTCATTTTTAAAAAACAAAGGGGTGTTTTCAAGTATTATATACGTGCTTTTTGCAACTGTGTTGTTTGTTGCATATTTTATGGTGATAAACTCACTCAGCATGAGCGAAGAAAGTGTAGATATGGCACAAATTTTGATTGCACTTGCTGACCAGGCAAACGCTATTGCAAACGTGTTGTTGCCAGATAAATTTTTGGCACTTTCTATGGTTGGCGGCAGTTTTGGCAGTGCAACACTTAATTTTGCATATGCTTTGCTTTGCGACGTTGCTTTGTTTGCTTTTGCATATTTTATTTCGTCTTTTGTATATCGCAGAAGTGTTTCTAAACAGCTTGAAACTCCAAAATCAAATGCAAACAAAAAACAGAAATACGAAACTACAAACAAAATTTTTGCAATTATCAAAAAAGACTTTTTCGAAATTATTCGTTATCCTGCACTTGCATTTTATTGCCTGTTCGAAATTATTATAGGCCCTGTGTTTATGCTTATAATCGGGCTTAATATGAGCAGTATGTTGCAGGTGGAAATCCAAGAAGTGGGCATGTCTTTTGTGGATATTATGGCACAAGTGCCAGACCTTGTTGCACTGGTGCTTATTTGCATCACTTGCTTTATGGTCTTTTCAACAAATTACACGGCAACAACGGCATTCACACGTGAAAACCGCAATTTCTATTTGCTCAAAGTTTTGCCGATAGATTATCAAAAGGTGGTTGATGCAAAAGCATTGCTTGCCTTTATCGTGAATGAAATTGGTGTTGTTGTAATGCTGGTTTTGGCATATTTTATTATGCACGTTCCTGTGTTGTCAGTTTTAATTTCTCTTGTGGTGTGTAGTATCATTGGTCTTGTGTTTGCATATTTGCAGGTATACCTTGATATGCGCAGTCCAAAGCTTAATTGGGACAATATTTCTGCAGGTCTTAAAAACAATCCGTCAAGTTTGTTTTCGTTGTTGCTTGCAGTTGCAGTTTTGGCAATACTAATTGGTCTTTTTGTGCTGTTTTCACTTGCGCAAATTGCAATTATAATGTACATTTATTTCGTAGTGATTTGTCTTATATCACTCGTGGCATTTTTTGCAGCACGCAATGTTGCAATAAAAAATGCACATTATCTTATAGAAAATACAAACATTTAAAAAGTAGGTTTATACATTATGGCTAAAAACGTTTTTGACGTCTTGAAAGAAAGAGACTTTGTCAAACAAGTAGTATTCGAAGAAGAACTTTATAAAAAACTTGGTGAAGAAAGTGTAACTTTCTATATCGGTTTTGACCCAACTGCCGACAGTTTGCACGTTGGTCACTTTGTTCAGCTCATGGCAATGGCACACATGCAAAGAGCAGGTCACAGACCAATTGCTCTCATTGGTGGTGGCACAGCAATGGTTGGCGACCCATCTGGTCGAACAGACATGCGTTCAATGATGTCTGTAGAAACAATTCAGCACAACTGCGAATGTTTCAAAAAACAAATGTCTCGCTTTATCGATTTTTCAGACGGTAAAGCAATCATGGTTAACAATGCAGACTGGCTCCTTAAACTCAATTACGTAGACTTTTTGCGTGATGTAGGCGCTTTGTTTTCTGTAAACCGCATGCTCACAGCAGAGTGCTTTAAACAACGTCTTGAAAAGGGCTTGAGCTTTTTGGAATTTAACTATATGCTCATGCAATCATATGACTTTTTGGTATTGTTCCAAAAATACGGTTGTTCACTTCAACTTGGTGGCGACGATCAATGGAGCAACATTTTGTCTGGTGCTGACCTTATTCGTCGCAAAGAAAGTCAACCTGCATTTGCACTTACCTTCTCTTTGCTTACAACAAGCGAAGGCACAAAAATGGGAAAAACTGCAAAAGGTGCAGTATGGCTCGACCCAGAAAAAACTTCTCCATACGATTTCTATCAATACTGGCGCAATGTTCACGACAACGACGTAGAAAAATGTATGAAACTTTTGACTTTCATGCCTGTTGATGAAATTATGGAAATGACTGCTCATAAAGACGAAAGAATGAATGCAGCAAAAATCCGCCTTGCATACGAAGTTACAAAAATCGTTCACGGCGAAGAAATTGCAAATCAGGTTCAAAGTCAGGTTGCGGCATCTTTCTCAAATGACAGTTCAAATATGCCTAAAAAAGAACTTGCAAGTGACGTTACAAACATTTGTGACATTCTCGTTGCAACAGGTCTTACAAAAAGCCGTGGCGAAGCAAGACGTCTTGTTGACCAGGGTGGTGTAAAAGTAAACGACGATGCAGTTGCATCAAACTATGAAATCAGTGACGAAATCAAAGCAAAAGGCGAGTTTGTTTTGCACAAAGGCAAAAAAGTGCATTTGCTTATTGAAATTAAATAATAGTTTAAATGAAAGATTTTTTGACAATTAAAGACAAAATTTTCCGACATGAATTTGTTGTGGAAAAATCACGCTTTATTTCATTTGCCTGCCAAGTTTCTACTGTCGGTCAGGCAAATTTTTTTATAGAGTCCATCTCTAAACAACACTATGATGCGACTCACAATTGTTATGCCTATCTTACGGATGAAGGGCAAAAATTTTCTGACGACGGCGAACCTCAGGGCACAGCCGGCATGCCAATTTTAAACGCAATAAAGGGCAAACAACTGCACAACGTTGCAGTTGTTGTCACAAGATATTTTGGTGGCATAAAGCTTGGTGCAGGCGGTCTTGTTCGTGCTTATGGCAAGGCTGCAAGCAACGTGCTTGAAGAGGCAGAAAAAGTGCAGTTTTTGCAATGCGATTTGTTTAAAGTAAAATGCGATTACAGCTATGTTTCTTCGGTAGAGTCAACGGCATTTGCTTTTGGCAAAATTGCAGAAAGAGAATATTATGCAGACGTAACGTATAAAATAATCGTTCCTATTGCAAAGTCAAACGACTTTGAAAAAAAACTGATAGACGTTACACAAGGCAGAGTAAATGCACAAAAAATTGCCACACAAGTTATCGAATTTTAACAAAAAGTGGCACAAACAAGGCAAAATTCAATTTTTTGGTGGTAATATATGCCCAAAGTGACAGAAATTAAACAAAACGTAAAAAACAAAAATAAAGTTTCCGTTTTTGCAGATGGAGAGTTTTTGTGCTCTGTCACAGCCGAAGCAGTTGTGAAAATGCGAATTAAAGTGGGCGACGAAATCGACAATCAAAAACTATCTGCTACATTGTTTGACAGCGATTGCCAGATTGCTTTTACAAAGGCGGTTGACCTTGTTTGTAAAAGTATAAAAACACAAAGTCAGGTGCAAAAATATTTGTTTGACAAGGGTTTTTCATCTGAAGTAGTGCAAAAAACAACAGAAAAAATGAAAGAATATCGCTATATTGACGATGGCGAATACGTTAAAAGTTACGTCAACACCTATCAAAAACAAAAGGGAAAAAAACGCATTGTTTTTGAACTTAAACAAAAGGGTGTTGAGCAGGAATATATAAATCTTGTAGACGATTTGATTGATGATCAAAAAGAATATGCACTTGCAATTGCTCAAAAGTTTGCAAAAGGCAAGGAGATGGATTTAAAAAATCTTCAAAAACTTTATCGCCATCTGGCAACAAAAGGGTTTGATTTTGAAACTTGCCGTTATTGTGTAAATTGTGTTGCAAACGAGGTAGAAGACTATGACTGTTAACGGTTTGAAAATATTTGAATTTGACCAGGTTTCTTCTACTTTTGACGTGGCAAAACAACTTATGTCAACTCACGAAAAAGGCGTTGTAATTGCAAAAAGTCAAACTTGTGGCAAAGGCAAGGGCGAACGAAAATTTGTGTCTAACGATGGTGGACTTTATTTCACAATTTTCTACAAAAATTTGCAGTTTAACCCGTCTTTTGCATTAAAATCGGTGATAAATGCCGGTTTGAGTGTTTATGAAGTTCTCGTTTCGCTTGGCTTTGATGCAAAATTGAAATGGCCAAACGACGTGCTTATAAACGGCAAAAAAGTTTGTGGCATTTTGTGCGAAACGTTGACTTGCGGGGACAAAACAGATTTTATGTGTGGCGTTGGCATAAACGTAAATTCAACTTGTTTTAATGAGTTTAACGATATTGCAACGAGTTTGTTTTTGCAAAGCAGAACAAAATTTGATATAAACCAGTTTGCCAAAACTGTTATACAAAAGGTTTTGCAAAATCTTTTTGACGAAAACGACAAACAAACTCAGTTTTTTAATGCAAGTCAAATGATGGGCAAAACTGTGCTTGTTACAGATGCAAACGAAAGTTATGTGGTGCAAATAAACGGTTTGTCACAAGATGGTTTTTTGTGTGGTCTTCGTGACGGAGTTCAAACAAAAATTATTTGTGGCGACGTAAAAGAGGTATGATATGATAAAAGGCTTTAAAGTGGGTCATTTTACAAACGAGCAGCTTGGCACAGGCACCACCGTTGTATTGTGCGAAGACGGTGCTGTTGGTGGTGTTGACGTAAGGGGCAGTGCCCCTGGTACGAGAGAAACAGACCTGCTCAAAGGTTGCAAAGCCGTTCAAAAAGTAAATGCAGTTTGTCTGTCTGGTGGCAGTGCTTTTGGCCTGGAGTCTTGCGATGGCGTTATGCAATATCTCTATGAAAAACAAAAAGGACACTTTACTGGCACACATTACGTTCCTATTGTTTGTGGTGCTGTTGTTTATGATCTTGATTACAGGGCTTTTGGATTTCCAGCAAAACAAGACGGATATATTGCATGTCAAAATGCAACTGAAGAAGTAACAACTGGCAACATTGGTGGTGGCACTGGTGCAACGGTTGGCAAAATTTTTGGTATGGATAGCTGCGACAAAGGTGGCGTTGGTTATTATCAAATGAATTTTGGCGACTTGCAGGTTGGTGCGGTTGTTATAACAAATGCACTTGGCGACGTTTTTGATTTGCAAAACAACTGCAAAATTATTGCAGGTGCAAAACAAAACGGTCAATACGTTAACACTTCGCAATTTATTTTGCGAAATGCAGTTGTCAATATGCAACCTGGCAAAAACACGACTATTGGTTGTGTTATTACAAATGCCAAAATAAACAGAGAACAGGCAAATAAACTTGCAGAACTTGCTCAAAACGGTTTTGCACTTGCAATTTCGCCTGTGCACACAATGATGGATGGCGACACAATGTTCGTTATGGCAAATGGTCAGGTTGATTGTGACTTTAATATGTTGTCTGTTGCGGTGACAGAAGTTGTTCGCAAAGCAATAATTTCGGCGGTGGAAAAATGATAGGAACAGATATAGTAAACGTAAAAAGAATTGCAAAAATGGATATTAAAGATTTTTGCAAAAAAGTTTTTAACGAAGACGAAGCAAATTATATAATAAGCAAAAAAAATCCTGTGTATACGGCAGCTGGCATTTTTGCAGCTAAAGAGGCAGTGGTAAAGGCACTTGGCACAGGTTTTGTGTCAGACGTGACTTACAAGGATATTGAGATTTGTCACAATACACAGGGCAAACCTTTTGTTTTGCTCAAAAACAAGGCAAGAGCAATTCTTATGGATCTGGGCGAAGAAATGCATATTTCAATTTCGCACGATGGCAACTATGCAATTGCCTTTGCAATGATAAAATAAAAACAGGGAGCAGAAATCTGCTCCCTTTAGTTTTCATGTGCCTGTGCTGTATTTCCAGAAAAAAATCCAAGGC
>JAFVQA010000146.1 GCA_017505015.1 Clostridia bacterium | reverse complement strand
CCGAGAAACCATCCGACAGCAAGGCAGACGAATGAAGGATCCCGAAGAACCCATGTTTACGCTGACAACGCAAGACCTTCACGGCGTTGCAGATAACGACAGGATTCGCAAGCTCATGCCAATTGAGTGCTGGCGTTTGCAGGGCTTCACTGATGAACAATTCAATAAGGCTCGGGCGGCAGGTCTCTCTGATGCAAGGCTTTATAAGATGGCAGGTAATGCGGTAAGCGTACCCGTCATCACAGCCCTTGGCGAGATCATCAAACGAGTCCACGAAAGCTCGCTGAAGGAGGCCGACAATGGCTAATGACATTACCAACAGACTGAGATTCGACAAATGCTCAAAGGAACGTTGTCGAGAGATACTCGAAGCCATTCAGATTGAGGATGTCGGATTCGGTTCTATCAATTTTAACAAGATCATTCCCGAACCCTCCTTCACCTCCGATCAAGAATGCATCAAGTGGCGTATCAAGAATTGGGATACCAAATGGGATGCCTACGGATACCGTGACGGAATCAAGTACGACGAAGAAAAGAACGAAATCTGCTTCTTGACTGCCAACCGTTCCGCACGGAAGCTCATCCTTGCACTCTCCCGTCAGTATCCCGACGTTCTCTTCG
The DNA here is from genome assembly GCA_017505015.1 of Clostridia bacterium. Classification (GTDB taxonomy): domain Bacteria; phylum Bacillota; class Clostridia; order Christensenellales; family CAG-314; genus Heteroclostridium. The sequence goes on along the minus strand of JAFVQA010000146.1, from coordinate 3,678 downwards.
AACTGCGATACGCAGACGATAACTTCGGCTTTAACGTAGGCGAAATCAGCATTATGGCTGGTGAAGATTTTTACGGCAATATCCCCAAGGATAACACATTTGAAGCACAAGAGATGGCGGCAGACATTATGGGATTCAAACTCGAATTCGATATCGAATCCGCATCCGGCTACGTGCGAATGATTGATGCTAACCTTTACGAATACTGTGAGGGAGTTCACGTATCGCAGAGCTTTCAATGCGATGCTTCACTCGGTCACCCCGTAGTCCTTTGCTACGATTTTGACAACAGCAAGGTGTGGCTTGAAATGTATCCTCTGCTTGATGAAGATGACGATATGTATGAAGATATCAAGAACAGCATTCAGGCATGGGGCATCCATCCCTGTGAATCTTGGGATGACTTCAACAGCTACGTTCAATGCCTTGGCGAGGATGCCATGGAAGCAGCCTACTACGATGAAGGGGGGATGACGATGTGCTGACCTTCTTTATCGGTCTGTTTGTTGGCGGCATCGTAGGAGTATTTACGATGTACAGGTATACGTTATTCTCCTGTTCTTCTTTAAGTGTTGTATATTCTTCATGCCCAGGCAAAACTTTATAGTCTTTTTCTATTTTTGCAATTTTCTTAAGGCTTTTATACATTTCTGCAGGATTACTTTCTGCAAAATCAGTTCTGCCAATGTCGGTATGAAATAAAGTATCGCCAGAAAACATCAAATCTTCTATAAAATAGCAAACACTTCCCATTGTATGACCCGGCGTATGCATAACTTCTATAATAAAATCACCAATTGTTATAGTTTCGCCATCGTTAACAAAGTTTGTAATATCGCAATCTTCTGCTCTTACTCGCCATTTGTTTTTAGATGCGTTTTTTGCCAGTTCAATATCATTTGCATGGCCATAAACAGGCACATTAAATTCTCTTAAAAATGCAGCAACACCACCACAGTGATCAAAATGACCGTGTGTAAGTAAAATTGCAAGTGGTGTTATTCCATTTTGTTGACAAAACTCTGCAAGTTGCTCACCTGTTTCATCCGGCAAGTCAACAATGATACAATTATTGTTAGCCTCATCTACCATAATATAACAATTTGTGTTAACTCTGCCACTTGCAGTAATATACAATTTCTTTTTCATATTAAATAGTTGTTCTGAATACATCCAAAGTATTTGGATATGACCTTATTTTGTCAATAAGTTGATTGAGTTGCCTGTGATCTTTAATTTCAACTGCAAAAACAGCCACAATATTGTGATTTTTATCTTTGCGTGCATTGAAAGAAATGATTGGCAAATTTTGATTAGTAATAATTTTAGTAAGATCTGCAAAAACAACACCTTTGTCTTCGCACAATACCTGCAAACTTGCAGAAAAGCTTGCACCTGTCACTTCTTGTGACCATTCAGCCTCTACCAAACGCTCTTTTTCAAGTGTTTTTACAGCTTGGCAATCTGCCAAGTGAATTGTAATGCCTCTGCCACGAGAAATATAACCAACGATTTTATCCCCCGGAACAGGTGAACAACATTTAGAAAACCTGATAAGCAAGTCGTCATAGCCTTTAATGATAACACTGTTTGCCTTGCTTGATTGTTTTGGTTTATAAACAACTTCGCCATCAATAACAACTTTTTCTACGTGCTTTTTATAATAATCTATCAATTTTATAAGCACTTGATTTGTTGTTAAACTGCCATAACCTACAGATGCATACATTTCATCAATTTCACTAAACATATAACGTCTGTAAACAGTTTCCAATGCTTTTGGATTGATAAGTTGTGACCAGTTAAAACCTCTGCGTTTTGCCTCTTTTTCAAGCATAGAACGACCATTTTTAATATGTTCATCTTTAAGCTCTTTTTTGAAGAATTGCTTGATTTTTGTTTTTGCACTTGAAGAAACAACAATTTTGAGCCAGTCTCTTGATGGACCCTTTGAATTTGCAGATGTTAATATTTCAACAATATCGCCATTTTCAAGCACGTGACCAATTGGCACAAGTTTTGAGTTTACTTTTGCACCAACACATTTATGACCAACCTCACTGTGAACGGCATAAGCAAAATCAAGCGCAGTTGCACCAGTCTGCAAAATTTTTACAGCACCTTTTGGTGTAAACACAAAAACTTCGTTACCAACAGAAATATCCTGTTTAATTGATGCTAAAAACTCTTTAGAATCTTTGTGTCCTTCTGCATCATTTTCGACAACTTCTTTAATCCAGCTGATTTTGTCAAAAACACCTTTTTCAAATGCACCTTCTTTATATTTCCAGTGTGCAGCGATACCATATTCTGCAACCCTATGCATTTCTTTTGTTCTTATTTGAATTTCAAAAGGTGAGCCAAGGTTTGTAATAACCGTAGTATGCAAAGATTGATACATGTTTGGTTTTGGCACTGCAATATAATCTTTAATTCTACCAGGCAATGGTTTCCATGTGGCATGAATTGAGCCCAAAACGTTATAACAATCTTTAACAGAATTTACAATTACCCTTACTGCAGTCATATCATATATTTCATCAAGACTTTTACCTTGATTTTTCATCTTTTTGTATATGCTGTAAAAGTGCTTTGTTCTGCCTGAAATTTCACCAACTACGTCAATCTCTTTCAACATTTTTGACAATTCGAAAATAACAGTATCAACCAAAGATTGACGCTCTTCTTTTTTCATTGCAATGTTTTCAGAAAGATATTCATACGCTTCTTCGTCAAGATATTTAAGGCACAAATCTTCAAGTTCACATTTAATTTGAGAAATACCAAGTCGACCAGCTAAAGGTGCAAAAATATCAATCGTTTCTTTCGCCATTGCCTGCTGACGTCTTTCAGAAAGATAATGCAAAGATCTCATATTGTGCAATCTGTCTGCAAGCTTAATGATAATTACACGAATATCCTTTGCCATTGCAAAAAACATTTTTCTGATATTTTCTGCCTGTTCTTCCTCTTTGCTTGCAAATTGCAATTTGTCGAGTTTTGTTACACCCTGAACAAGATTTGCAATTTCATCGCCAAATTCATTGCGCAACTGTTGATCTGTAACGTAAGTATCTTCAACAGTGTCATGAAGCAATGCAGCACACAATGTTGCCACGTCAAAACCAAGGTCAATCAAAATATCACACACAACACATGGGTGCGTAATATATGGTCTGCCTGAAGCACGGTATTGACCTTCGTGAGCATCTTGCGCAAGTTTAAAGGCACGCAAAATAATGGCAGTATCGTTTGGATAATAATGCCTTATTTTAGATTTAAGATTTTCAATTGTAATTTCTGCAGGTTCTTTATAAGCCATATCTCACCTTAAAATCACTCTGTTGCAATCATTTTGTAAAGTTGCGAATCAGCAAGATTTACTTTTATCCCTTTATTATAAATCAATGTAAAAGGTTTTTCAATAATATTAAAGATTTTTAGTTCCTCAAATACTTTTAAAACATACAAAAATGTGGCAAAACTATATTCAAATACACCACACTTTAAATAAAGTTGATATTTGTCTATATTTTCTTCATTATTTGCAATTATTGCTTTAAATATTTTAATGCAAACGTCTCTGTCAATATTTTGCCCTGATATGAATGGTGGCAATTGCTTTGAAAAATTGCAATAATACGCATTTTCATTATAAACAGACTTTTCAATCTCTTT
>JAFVQA010000145.1 GCA_017505015.1 Clostridia bacterium | reverse complement strand
CTTAACAGGCGTTAACGTAGGCTTTATGCCGGCCGGTAATTATCTGGGACAGACAATTGCAAATCTTCCTTATGCCTGGATTATCGTACCAATTGGCATGATTATCGGTTACTTCATTGTATTGGCCGAGCCTGCTGTATTCGTACTTACCAAACAGGTTGGCAAGATCCATGTTTTTCATCAAGAGCGGATCCAAAAGTCCGTTTTCTCCATCAGAAAAATAGTCTTTTGCATTATGGCTGTTAACACCAAATTTTTTAAGCAAAAAATTATTATGCTCATCAAAGCCAAATCTGTCAGACAAAACTTTTATATCTTGCAAATCGAAATCAAATTGTCTTTGTTTATATCTGCTCTTCATACAACTCCTGCATAAAAAAACAGCCTTCCCGAAAGAAGGCTGTCTAATTTTATTATTATTCTGCTATTTTCTCTTTTTTGCCATTTTTATTAAATACTGTCCAAAGGCATGGAGCAATAAAGAGTGAAGAATAAGTACCTGCAATCAAACCAACCAAAATCGGCAACGTAAATTCTCTCAATGCTGCAAGTCCTAAAATTGTCAAAATAAGGATAGCAACAATTGTTGTCAACGACGTAAACATAGAACGAGCAAATACGTCTTTGATAGATCTGTTAGCAAGTTGCAAATTGTTCATATTTACAAAACGTTTTTTATTATCACGAATTCTGTCAAAAGTAACGATTGTGTTGTTGATTGAATAAGCAACGATTGTTACTACCGCTGCAACGAACGTACTTGTGATTTGCAAACCAAACAACCAGCCGGCAATAAGAATAAATGACATCATAACTGAAACGTCATGAATCAAAGCTATAATAGCAGCAAGACCACTCTTAAGGCCACTGAAGAAGTTATTTTCTGCGCCAAGTGTACGGAATCTGATAATGATATAAGCTAAAATCAAAACAAGCGCAACAGTCAATGCAATCAAAGAAGTTTGCAACAACTTAGAGCTTACTGATGCTGCAACCATATAAATTGTAGGTGTTACAGAAATATCATCTGTTGCATCACTTACAACGTCACTGATTGATTTAAAGCTTGCAAAGTTAAAGTTAGATGAATAACAATCATCCAAAACAGCAATATCTTCTGCTGACAATGCACTGCCACCTTTTTCAAGCATAGTAAACAAAGTGCCCATTACACCATCTTCAACAGTTTTACCGTTGATTTCAAGTGCATAACTGAATTTTACACCGTCAATGATATCGCCTTCTGAAATTTTGCTGCCGTCAGACACTGACAAACCAGCACTTTCAAGGTAATCTTTAATTTCTGATTTGATAGTGTTATATTCGCTTTGAGTTACGTCATTTTCATTAAAATCTACAGTAAGTTCTACACCACCTGCAAATTCAATGCCCAATGGCAAACCATTTACACACAATGCAAGAACACCAAAAATAATGATAGCCAAAGAAATTGCAATGCAAACTGTGAAGGCTTTTACAACGTTCCATTCTTTTTTCATGAAATTCATTATTCTACCTCCAATCTCTTCAACTTAAACAAAGCAGGTTCTTCATTTGCAATTGGCATAAGGAAGTTTACAAACATTCTTGTAAGGAAAAGCGCAGAAAACAATGAGATCACAACGCTGAATACCAAAGTAACTGCAAAACCTTGAACAGAACCTGTTGCAAGTGCCCAAAGAGTAATACCACCAATCAAAGTTGTGATATTTGAGTCGATAATTGCAGACAATGAACGTTTAAAACCATCTTCATATGCACTTTTGAATGATTTACCATTTCTGTATTCGTCTTTAATACGTTCAAACATGATAATATTTGCGTCAACCGCCATACCAATACCGAGAATGATACCAGCAATACCTGGTAACGTAAGTTGAACGAACGGCAATAATGCCAACGCCAAAATCATGATAATCGTATAACCAAACAATGCAAGAGATGCAGCCACACCAAACATACCATACAAAAGAACAAGGAACACTACGATCAAAACCAAACTGATAACGCCTGCAATCAAAACTGTTTGAATTGCTTCTTCACCCAATGTTGCGCTTACAACACGTCTTTCGATTTGATCTTTAAAGCTGATTTCGTATGCACCACTGCTGATTTGAATTGCCAAAGCTTCTGCTTGTTCTCTTGTCATTTGACCAGAAATTGTGCTGTATTCACCAGTGATTGCACCTTGAACAACCGGTTCACTGATAACTTCGCCGTCAAGCAAGAAATAAACTTTGTCTGTACCATGGGCTATGTTATTTTTTGAAGTCGCAAAAGCCATGTCTTTTTGACCTTCTTTGTTAAATTGCAACTGAACAGCATAATATTCCATGTTGCTTTGGTCAGGAACAGCTTTCGCAGAAATAATGTTTGTTGATTCTGTAGCCAATTCACCAGTTTGTGATTTAATTCTGATTTCGAGAGATGCTGGTTTTGACAAAATTTCAAAAGCTTCATCTGGATTAGAAACGTCTGGAATTTCTACTCGAATATTTTTTGCACCTGAAGTGCTGTTTACTGCTGTAACTACTGCTTCTGTATAACCTTTTGCAGCAAGACGATCCTGCATGATTTTTGCAGTATTAGTGATTGCCTCATCAACGTTTTCAACGTCTTCAAGGCTTTCTTCGTCTACTTCAAACGTAACGTATACGCCGCCTTTCAAATCAAGACCAAGTTTAATCTGACTCAATGGAGACTGATAATCATACATACCAACTTTAAAACTTGGCATTACAGAAAATATTCCCACAAAGAGCATGACAAAAACTAATATAGAAAGGCAAATGATTGATTTCCTTTTTGACATTAGATGTCCTCCTAATAGTATACCTCACCTATTATATAGTTTTTTGATAATTTAGTCAATTAAAACAAGTCTAAAAGTATATAAATTACCCACTAAATTAGGCAAATTAAAAGTTTTCTTTTGCAAAAATATACATTGAACATTCGAGCCTTTTTCTCATCATTTCACATGCAATTTTATATGGCTTGTCCATATCTCCGTTAAAGTGAATTGCATTCGCATTGCAACCACCACTGCAATGATATTTAGCCCAACAATTTTGGCAATCTGGCTTTGTAAAAATGCTACTTTTTGCAAATTTATGCCTTATTTCGTCATTAAGACCATCTTTTTCAACTGTGTGAACGTTGCCAAGCAAAAATTGCTTTTCACCAACAAACTGGTGACAAGGATAAATATCTCCGTTTGGAGCTACCGCAAGATATTCACTGCCTGCACCACAGCCCACAAGACGCTTTTTATAGCATGGACCATCGTCAAGATGCAAAACAAAATGGAAAAAACTAAACCACTTTTCATCATCCTGCCTTCTTTCAAGATAAGCCTCTGCAAGTCTCTCATATTCTTCAAAAACAACTGGTAAATCGCTTTCTTTTATTGCAAGTGGATGTTCATCGGGCAACACAACAGGTTCGATAGAAATCTGATCAAAACCCTGATCATTCATAAACAAAACATCATTTGCAAAATCAAGATTTTTGTTTGTAAAAGTGCCTCTCACAAAATAACTTTTATCACCCCTGACAGAACGGAAATATTTGAAATTATCTATAAAATAATCAAAACTACCCTTTCCGTTTGCAGTTTTTCTTACTGCATCGTTTATTTTTTTTCTGCCATCAATACTCAAAACAACGTTATCCATTTCTTCATTGAGATAATCGCTTGTTTCTTTGTTAAGCAAAACACCGTTTGTTGTAGTTGTAAATTTGAAAACTTTTCCTTTTTTTGCAGCTTGTTCTTTTGCATATTCAACAGTTTGCTTGAGCACGTCAAGATTCATCAATGGCTCGCCACCAAAAAAATCCACTTCGAGAATTTTTCTGTCTGCACTGTTGTCTATCAAAAAATCCATTGCTTTTTTTGCTGTTTCAAGACTGAGCATTTCTTTAGGGCCGCTATAAGTGCCTTCTTTTGCAAAGCAATATCCACAACGCAAATTGCAATCGTGACAAACGTGCAAACACATTGCTTTAACGTCAAGGCGTTTTTCTTCCATTGTATATTCCGGTGCTTCTGCATCAAACAAACCTTGTTTTTTGAGTGATGCTATTTCTGCCTTTGCTTCTGCAACGGCATCTGCATCATAACAAGATAAATCATTGTTTTTCAAAATGTCAAAAATCATTTTGTCTGTTTCGTGCAAAGAACCACTTTCAACGTCATATACAAAATAATTATCTTTAAAATT
>JAFVQA010000144.1 GCA_017505015.1 Clostridia bacterium | reverse complement strand
CGATTGAAAAAATATATTAATTCTAACGATAAAGTTGTGGAATATACTTCTCGATTTTATAATCATGATTATATTAATATGGCTTTTACCCTGTCGGTATTGGAAGATAAAGATTATAATAAAAGTTTGCTGGAGTTTTTAAAAAAGGTTTTGATTACTATAAAAAATGTAAACAAAGAGAAAAAAATAAGTGAGACAAAGGGTATTGCTATGGCATTATATCTTTTAACTTATAGTGGGTTGTTGATCGATATTAAAGAACAGGGGGATATAGATAAGCAAAACTTTGAAGGAGCGAATAAACAGAAAAAAATTGAAGATATTGAAAAATGGCTTTTTTCTGGGATTTTAGAAAAAAGAAAAAACAATTTGAAGTTTTGTTTAAAAGAAGAAAATTTTTATATCACATATGAAAGATTTTATGGTAAATTAAATCATCAATTCAACAATATGAAAAGAGTTTGGTGTGCCTTGAGAGACTATATCAAAGATGAAAAGTATAGTGTATGTTTTTTTAAGGAAGTTTTTGATATGAATTTGCCAGAAAAAGAACAAATTGATAAATTGGCAAAAGACTTGGAATTGCCTGGGGATGTTTGGAATAATAACTCTGCTTTTGCTGGATGTGTGTTTGGAGAAGAACTTGCAAATGATGAGGTATTAGGGCGATATTATGACAAATTTAAAACCAAACAATATATTGAATCTAAAAAATTGTTGAGAATGTTTAGTGACGAATGCAAAGAAATTTTATCGGAAGAAATAAAGGATAAATTATATCCGGAAATTTTTGATTGTACTTTTGACTTTGTTCCAAGAATGTGTGTATCGAATGGAAAATGTGAAATTTGCCCATTTGGAAAAGTGAGTAAAGATGAAGAAAAAGGTGCAAAATTTGATGACTTATGTACTTGCGTGGAGGGCAAACTTTGTCCTGTCGCTATGGTTTGTTGTGGTTATAAATATTATTGTCCAGGAGAGAATTGTTTGCTTAAACAAACTGTTGGTGTCAAAAATTAAAATTAAAAAGCCTTTCCGTTGTAGGAAAGGCTTTTGTTTTATTTTTTATTCTGCTGTGTAGTTGTCAAAATAACCTTGAATGAATACGATTGGTGTGCCTTTGTCGCCAGAACCAGAAGTAAGGTCACAAAGTGAACCGATGAGGTCTGTGAGCTGGCGTGGTGTTGTGCCTTCACTTGCCATGTTGCCAACAAGACTGCCGTCTTTTTCGTTAATCTTGTTTTTAATGGCTTGTTTAAGAGCTTCGCCAGAAAGGTCTGCAAAATCGTTGTCTGCAAGATATTTGAGTTTAAGTTCGTTTGGTGTGCCGTCAAGACCTTTTGTATATGCAGGTGAAACAACAGGGTCTGCAAGTTCCCAAATTTTGCCAACAGGGTCTTTAAATGCACCGTCGCCATAAACCATAACTTCAATGTTTTTGCCTGTTGCTGCCAAAAGTTTGTCGTGGATAGCATCTACGAGAGGTTGGCAATCGCGAGGGAAAAGTTTTACTGTGTCTTCTGTGGCTTTGTTTGAACCAAGCAAACCATAGTTTTCATTATAACCACTGCCGTTAACAGAAGATGTAAGAATTTCATCAAGACCAAGCACGATTTGACCGCCTGCTGCTTTGAGCAAACGTTTTGTTCTTGCGCGAGAGTGAATGTCACAGCAAAGCACGTTTTTAGTATAGTTAAGAATTGCTTTTGCGTTGTTTGCAAAAATAATTTCGCATTCTGCACCAGATTCTTCAATGAGTTGTTGATAATATTCAACGTAGTCAATGCCTGTAAATCTGTGTTTTTCATATCCAAAAAGTTCGCGATATTTTGAAAGGTCGAGAACGTCTGTATATGGGTTAACGCCTTTTTCATCAAGTGCGTCAAGGCTGATGAGGTGGTTGCCCACTTCGTCAGAAGGATAAGAAAGCATAAGCACGATTTTTTTAGCGCCTTTTGCAATGCCTCTCAGGCAAATTGCAAAACGGTTTCTGCTGAGGATAGGAAAAATTACGCCAACGGTTTCGCCACCGAATTTTGCCCTTACGTCATCTGCAATGTTGTCAACAGATGCATAGTTGCCTTGTGCTCTTGCAACGATGGCTTCTGTCATTGCAACGATATCTCTGTCGTTAAACTTAAAGCCTTCTTCTTTTTGTGCATCGAGTATACAGCTAGTAACGATTTCTACAATATCGTCACCTTGTCGGATGATTGGCGCTCTTACGCCACGTGTTACAGTTCCTATTGTGCGACTCATATAAACAACTCCTTTGTTTAGAGATTTTCAAACTTAATCAAGTCGGGCTTACTGTCAAATTTTCACCACATTATTTATACCACTAAATAGCCGTTTTTTCAATAGATTGAAAATAATTTATATTATTTTTTTTTAAAAATAAACATTTTTTTGCTTGTTTTGTGCAGTTGTTAACAATTTTTTCGTTTATTTTTTGCCAAAGTATCCAATTGAGTCGAGGGCTTGCTTTATTGCGTCTTTTTGAGTATAATAAACACAGATTTTCTTTTACAAGAGAGGTTTTTATGAAAAGCATGACAAAAATGACAAAGATGGAAGTTGCCGTTTTTTGTCTCATGGCGGTAATGTCGGGCTGCACTCTTGGCATAAGTGGCACGGCATCTTTGCTGGCGGCAAATTTATTTGGTTCTGCTGGAAAAGTGGTTGGAGCGTGTTTATTTGCGCTTGGCATTTACGTTATTATTACTTTTGAAATGAAATTGTTTACAGGCATGGTTGCAGGCATTCCTAAAATGCCGGTTAAAGACTATTGGCAACTTGTCGTTTGTTTTATTGGCAATATGGTTGGCGTTGCAATCGTTGCTCTTATCGTTGCGGGCACGGGTCTTGGCGAAACTGTTATTCCACAAGGTCAATCTGTTATAGAAGCAAAGTTTGAAATTGACAACTGGGCGCTCAATTCTTTCTGTTCGTCAATTTTATGTGGTGCACTCATTACGTTTTCAGTGTGGTCACCAAAATATGCGCCTCAAAAAGGCATCAGTGCATCAGTGGGTGTTTTGTTGCCAATTATAGTGTTTGTATTTTGTGGCTTTGATCACTCTGTTGCAAACATGTTTTATTTCTATTTCTTTGGTGAAGTTTCAGGCAGGGTGGTTGCTTATATTTTGTTGAGCATTCTTGGCAATATCGTTGGTGGTGTTGCATTGCCACTTGTAATTTTGCTTAAAGAGAAAGCGGCTGAAAGAAAAAATAACAACTAAACGGTTTTTCGTGTTAGTTTTTTAAGGGGAAAAAGCCCGCAGATTTTTCTGCGGGCTTTTTGTTTTTGTGGCCTTCTTCTTAAATATATACGCGTATGCGTATGCGTATACGCGCGCGCACGCGTGTGAGAGAAAATAAAAAACAAATTAAAAAAGTGCAAAAAAGCGATTGACAAATATTACAAAATGTGGATAATAAAAAGTCCCAACAGAAAAATGACGAAAAAGTTGCCGAAAATTGCAAAATTGTGGTGACGGTCAACGAAAAACACAATATTTTGTGTGCGAAAAATTTTTTAAAAAAAGTTTAAAAAAATGTTAAAAAATCGTTGACATAAATTTTTTCTAGTGGTAATATGATTAGGCTGTCGCGCAAGTGACGGTGAACAAATGGACATTGACAACTGCATAAGAGCAAAGTAAAGTAACAAACACAAAAACGAAAGTTAATATGAAAATTTTTCAATAATGCGATTTTCGTTGAGGAAGAGAACAAGGGACT